>CALFSY010000035.1 GCA_937916365.1 uncultured Jannaschia sp.
GGTGCGGATTGTTGAAAACGGGTTGATCGGGGGCACGGTGCGCCAATATCCGGCACGCCCGCAAACCACCTGCCGCGAACGTGTGGTGCCGCCGCCGCAAACCGCCGTTGTGGAGGGGCGCACCGCGGGCATGGTTTTGTTTAACACGCTGCATGTGCGCCCCGATTTCGCGGTGCCCGATTACACGCAGATGCAAAATGGGCAGCAGCATCTTTATGCCGTGATGTTTTTTGCGCATGAAATGACCCATGTCTGGCAATGGCAAAACCGCGCGGTTACGGGATACCACCCGCTGCGCGCCGCGCGCGAACATATCTTGATCGACGATCCGTATTTGTTTGATACCGATACCAATCGCCATTTCCTGGACTATGGGTATGAGGTGCAGGCATCATTGGTCGAAGAATACGTGTGTTGCCGCGCCACCGATCCCACGGGCGCCCGCACCGCGCGTTTGGAACGATTGATCGGACAGGTTATGCCGGTCACGCCCTGGCAAACACGCGCCGATGCGGCCGCGACCTATCTACCGTGGGCTGGCACACCTGCACAGGGTCTGTGTTCCTAACGGCGGGGTGTAGAATGCGAAGTGCGCCGTGAAGTGCGCGTTCAGGGCTACCTTGCGCCCTTTGCCACCCTATTCTACATAGGCATAGGGAAATCAAAGGGGGCCACATGCGCCGCGTTGTTGTCACAGGGCTAGGGATCGTTTCACCGATTGGTAATTCGGCTGAAACCGTGACCGCCGCGCTCAAGGCCGGACAATCGGGGATTGAGGCCGTGCCAGAGATGGCCGAGCATGGATTTCGCAGCCAGGTTGCAGGCACGTTAAAGATTGACCTGGCCGATCAAATCGAAAAACGCACCCTGCGGTTTATGGGGCCGGGGGCGGGATACGCCCATGTTGCCATGGGGCACGCCATCGCCGATGCAGGGTTAGATGACGCAGAGGTAATGCATGACCGCACGGGGTTGATTGCGGGGTCCGGCGGGCCGTCAACATCGGCTATGTTCGCCGCGCATCAAACGGCGCTTAGCACCGGCGCCACAAAACGGATTGGTCCGTTTGCCGTGCCAAAGTGTATGTCGTCCACGATTTCGGCCAATCTTGCCACCGCTTACAAAATTCGCGGCATCAATTATTCGATCACATCGGCGTGTTCCACGTCGCTGCATTGTATCGGGGCAGCGGCAGAACAAATCATGTTGAACAAACAAGACATCATGTTTGCCGGTGGGGCCGAAGAATTGGATTGGACGCTATCGTGCCTTTTCGATGCGATGGGGGCATTATCAACAAAATATAATGACACGCCCCATCGTGCATCGCGGGCATTTGATGCCGATCGTGATGGATTTGTGATTGGCGGCGGTGGTGCAATCGTGGTGTTAGAGGAATTGGAACGCGCCAAAGCGCGCGGTGCCAAAATCTATGCCGAGGTGACGGGCTTTGCCGCCACATCGGATGGTCACGACATGGTTGCCCCCTCAGGCGAAGGGGGTGAACGCGCCATGCGTGGGGCATTGGCCAGCCTGCCCACCGGGCGGCGCGTAAGCTATATCAACGCCCACGGCACATCCACGCCCATCGGAGATGTAGGCGAGGTAGAGGCCGTGCGCCGCGTTTTCGGCAACGGCAAAACACCGCCCGTTTCATCCACCAAATCCATGACCGGCCATGCGCAAGGTGCCGCTGGGGCGTTAGAGGTGATTTTTTGTCTGCTGATGCTAAGCCATGATTTTATCGCGCCATCGATCAATATCTATACGCTCGACCCGGCGTTGAACCCCGCTGAAATTGCGATGCAGGTGGTGGAAAACGCGGGCCTAGATACAGTTATGACAAATTCTTTTGGTTTTGGCGGCACAAACGGATCAATGTTGTTAAGCCATTTTAACGGATAAGACCCATGACAGGATTGATGCAGGGAAAGCGGGGGTTGGTCATGGGTGTGGCCAACGATCGATCAATCGCATGGGGCATCGCGCGCGCCATGGCGGGGGCGGGGGCCGAACTTGCCTTTTCGTATCAGGGGGATGCGTTTGGAAAACGTGTCGCGCCCTTGGCCGCCTCTTTGAACAGTGACATGCTGCTTGATTGCGACGTGATGGATGATGATTCCATGGCGGCATGTTTCGCCACGTTAAAGAATCGTTGGGGCCATCTGGATTTTGTTGTGCACGCCATCGCCTATTCGGACAAATCCGAATTAACGGGGCGGTTTATCAACACCAGCAGGGAAAATTTTCGCACCTCTCTTACGATTAGTTGCTATTCCTTTATTGATATTGCGCGCCGCGCGGCGGTGTTAATGCCCCACGGTGGCACATTATTAACCATGACATACCAGGGATCAAATCGCGTTATCCCCTATTACAACGTGATGGGCGTGGCTAAGGCGGCGTTGGAAAGCACGGTGCGATACCTGGCCAATGATTTGGGGCCACAGGGTATTCGGGTGAATGCCATATCGCCGGGGCCGATGAAAACCCTGGCCGGGGCAGCCATCGGTGGGGCGCGCAAAACGTTCAAAACGGCTGAATCCAATGCCCCCCTAAGGGCCAATGCAACGTTAGAGGCCGTTGGCGGCACGGCGGTATACCTAGCATCGGACCACGGGGCCTACACAACGGGGGAAATCATCACTGTCGATGGCGGGTTTCACGTGCTGGGCATGTTACAGCCCGAAAATCTGTTACCATAAGGCGATTTACGGCAACAACACACCGTATTGCGATGCAATAATACATTGAGAAAATGCCCATGGCCCAAATCACAACCTGTATCTTTGATGCGTATGGCACATTGTTTGATGTGAACGCCGCTGCGCGCACCATGGCCAATGAGCCGGGGCGCGATACCTTTGCCAAGGTTTGGCCACAAGTTTCGGCAAATTGGCGGGCAAAGCAACTGCAATACACTTGGCTGCGGGCCATTACGGGGGATCATTGCGATTTCTGGCAGGTCACGCAGGATGCGCTGGATTGGGCGTTGGATGCCGCAGGGCAGGCCCATGACGGCCCTTTGCGTGCGGCACTGTTGGATTTGTATTGGCGATTGGATGCGTATCCAGAGGCGCCAAAAACCCTAACAACATTAAAAACACATGGGATCATAACCGGTATTTTATCGAACGGATCGCCTGATATGTTATCCGCCGCCGTTGATAGCGCGGGCATTGCCGCCGATCTTGACGCGGTGTTAAGTGTGGAGGATGTGGGCATTTTCAAACCTGCATCCGCCGTTTACGACATGGTGGGCGCGCGGTTTGGCGTCGATCCAAAGACTGTTTTATTTGTATCGGCAAACGGATGGGATGCGGCCGCCGCGGCCGCCTATGGGTTTCAAACGCTTTGGGTGAACCGCGCCGATGATCCGATTGACCGCTTGCCCGGGCAACCCGATAGTGTCGCCCATGATTTAACGGGCGTTGTGCGGTTGGCCGGGGTATCGCCATGACCTATGTCACGGCGGGTGATGGTGTGCGGTTGGCCTATGATGATGTTGGGGCAGGCCAACCTTTGGTGTGTTTGCCCGGTCTTACACGCAATATGGATGATTTTGACCCCATCGTTGCGGCCTTTGCCCCCCATTCCCGCGTGATACGCATGGATTTTCGCGGGCGTGGCGCATCCGATTATCCCGGGCCAGACACCTATACCATTCGGCAGGAAACGCAGGATGTTATAACCTTGCTTGACCATTTGGGGCTGAAACAGGCCGCCATATTGGGCACATCACGCGGCGGATTGGTGGCAATGACATTGGCGGCCATTGCACATAATCGGCTGGCCGCCATCATCCTAAACGATATTGGCCCCGAAATCATGCCCGCGGGGTTGGCCTATATTATGGATTATATCGGCCGCCCGCCGAAATTCCGCAGCCTGGCACAGGCCGCCACCGCGTTTCCCGATTTGTATGCGCCCGCCTTTCAAAACGTGCCGCCCGAAACCTGGGCCGCCCACGCCCGGCGACTGTATCGGGAAGGGGATGGCGCGCTGCATCTACGGTATGATCCAAGATTGCGGACAGCGATCGCCCCGGCCTTTGCCCCCGATGCAGCGTCGGTTGATCTGTGGCCATTATTTGACGCGTGTGCGGGAATACCGCTGGGCCTGATCCGGGGGGCAGGATCAAACATCCTAAGTGCAGAGACCACCGCGAAAATGCGCCAACGTCGCCCGGATATGTTTTTTGCCGAACTGCCTGATCGGGGGCACGTGCCTTTTTTGGATGAACCGGCCTGTGTTGCCTTAATCACAGAGGTGTTGAACACACTGTGACCATTCCCGCAAATGCCACTATAACCTCAATCCAGGCCGCCGCCGCCCGCGCCCAGGGTACAGTGCGCCAAACGCCATTGTTATCATCCCCCTTTCTGGATGAAATTGCCGGGCGACCGGTTTTTATCAAAGCAGAGGTATTGCAACATACCGGTAGCTTCAAATTCCGCGGGGCTTGGGCGGCGCTAACGGCCCTTGGCCCCCCGCACAGGGCCAAAGGTGTGGTGGCGTTTTCTTCGGGCAACCACGCGCAAGGTGTGGCGCGCGCGGCGCAAATCCTCAACATCCCCGCAACAATCATTATGCCAGAGGATGCGCCCGCCCTAAAAATCGCCAATACCCGCGCTTTCGGTGCCGAGGTCGTAACCTATACGCGCAATAGCCCCGAAACACGGGAAAGCCTGGGCGCCCGCCTGCAAACAGAACGCGACCTGCACCTTGTGCGGCCGTATGACGATCCGCTGGTGATTTCGGGGCAGGGCACCTGTGGCTTAGAAATCGCGGCACAGGCAGCGGCGCGCAGCATTGATCGGGCAACTGTGTTAACATGCTGCGGCGGTGGGGGATTAACCGCAGGCATTGCATTGGCCCTGGCCACCGTAGCGCCGGGATTACAGGTGCGCCCGGTGGAACCCGAAGGTTTTGATGACGCCGCGCGATCGTTGGCGGCGGGGCACATCGTGCGAAACGATGGCCCTGAACACGGGTTTTGGGATGCAATCCTAACCCCCGCCCCAGGGGACATAACGTTTCCAATCCTGCACCGCTTTTGCGGGCCAGGCGTTGTGGTGACCGAATCGGAAACCCGTGCGGCAATGCGGCTTGCGGCGTCGCGGCTAAAACTGATGGTTGAACCCGGTGGCGCGGTGGCCTTGGCTGCGGCTTTATTTCATGGGGCAGACCTGGCGCCCGGCCCCGTCATCTGCACCCTATCGGGG
The DNA here is from genome assembly GCA_937916365.1 of uncultured Jannaschia sp. GTDB lineage: Bacteria > Pseudomonadota > Alphaproteobacteria > Rhodobacterales > Rhodobacteraceae > JANSYL01. The sequence continues at coordinate 5,226 of CALFSY010000035.1, forward strand.
GGTAATGTGGACCTGGACCTTTTCGCGCAGATACTGGCCGACCCCGATGATATGTAAAAGGTATATTTAAGGCGTTTTACACAGTGCAATCATGGCTTGCATGTTGGGGTCAGGCACGCAATGTCGTTTTAATAGACTAAATCACGGAGGATGAGGTATGCCATCGACAATCCGTGCCGCCGTATGCCGCGCCTTTAACGCCCCGCTGACGATTGAAACGCTTACCTTGCGCGACCCAGGCCCGGGAGAGGTGGCGGTAAAAATCGACGCGGTGGCGATTTGCCATTCAGATATTTCCCTGGCCGAAGGCGCGTGGGGCGGCGACCTGCCCGCCGTTTATGGGCACGAGGCCGCGGGCCATATCACAGAACTTGGCCCCAATGTGCGGGGGTATCAGGTGGGCCAACCCGTGCTGGTGACATTGATCCGGTCTTGTGCCAACTGTCCCAGTTGCGCGGTGAACCAACCTGTTTATTGCACTGGCAATCCCCCACTAGTGCCGGTTTTGACCGATGAAACGGGCGCAGTTGTCCATAAATCAATGGATACCGGTGCTTTTGCCGAAAAGGTTATCGTTGATCCCAGCCAAATCGCCCCCTTGGGTGATGCGGTCCCCACAACGGTTGCCAGTGTTCTGGCATGTGGGGTGTTGACCGGCGTGGGCGCTGTCGTCAACACGGCCCAGGTGCGCCCGGGCGAATCGGTGGCCGTGATTGGCGCGGGCGGCGTTGGGTTGAACGTTATCCAAGGTGCACGGTTGACCGGGGCGGCACGGATTATTGCCGTAGATCTGGAGCCCACAAAACTTGACGATGCGCGCGCATTTGGGGCCACCGATACGGTGTTGGCCACCGCCCCAGACCCGTGGCAAACGGTGCACACCATCACCGGTGGGCGCGGGGCCGATCATGTTTTTGTCTCGGTGGGGGCCGTTTCGGCCTATGAAGCGGCCCCGCGCATGTTGGGAATGCGGGGCAAAATGTATGCCGTTGGCATGACACACGCCGGCGCCACTGCACAGTATGAACCGGTGATGCAGTCGTATCTGGGTCACACCATCAAAGGCTCGCGGATGGGTGAGGTCGTCTTGAAACGCGATATTCCATGGATGTTGGACCTTTATGCACAAAAACGCCTGATGCTGGATGAATTGATTTCAAAAACCTGGCAGTTAGAAGAGATTAACATGGCGATTGCAGAAACAAAATCCGGACGCGCCCGCCGCAATGTGATTGTGTTTTAAGGGCGCAATTTGTTAAAATTGTACGATTTTGCCAAAGTCCCTTGGTTTCGCATAGGGTGGTGCAGATCAGCCGTTCGTAAGAACGGTTACGCGCCGACCGCCCCCATGGGCGGCGCGTTTCGCGCCACCCGCGATCAACTTAGCATAAAATAGAAGATTTGCAGAGATATATTCAAATGATGGGGGTATGGTTACAAATGAAGACATCGTCTAACACATGATTTCAGATTTAACCCCCAAAATGGTCTTATACTAGAATATCAACGTCCGACAAAGACATCCCTTATGCGCCTGGCCCAGCTTGAAATGTTCACCGTTGCCCCACCCCCACCAGGTTGGGGCGGGCGGTATTGGCAGATTGTGCGCCTGACAACCGATACCGGTATCACCGGTTTGGGTGAAGTGTATGCCACGGCCGTGGGACCCGCCGCGATGCGCGTGGTGATTGCAGATGTGTTTGAGCGGCATATGAAGGGCGAGCACCCCGAAAATATCGAGCTGATGGCGCGGCGGGCCTATTCGGCGGGGTTCACGGGGCGGCCCGATCCAACGGTGTTTGGGGCCTTTGCGGGCCTTGAAATCGCGTGTTGGGATATTGTGGGTAAGGCGTGTAAACGGCCCGTTTGGGCCTTATTGGGGGGGCGCATGAACAACCGCGTGTGCGCCTATACCTATCTTTACCCTGCGCCGCACCACGATGCTGTTGCCTTTTGGGGCACCCCCGAAAATCAGGCGCAGGTCGCCGCCACCCGTGTGCGCGAAGGATGGACCGCGGTAAAATTTGATCCCGCCGGCCCCTATACAATCCGCGGGGGGCACGCGCCCGCGCAAACCGATCTGGCCCTGTCGGTGGCCATGTGCGCCGCACTCCGCGCATCGGTTGGGCATCGGGCCGATCTGTTGTTTGGCACGCACGGCCAATTTACCCCGGCCCAGGCGATCCGGTTGGCCAAACAGATTGAACAGTTTGATCCACTCTGGCTGGAAGAACCCATCCCACCAGACAATTTTGAGGGCCTGGCTGAGGTTGCCCGGGCAACCTCTATCCCCGTCGCTGTGGGCGAACGTCTAACCGGCGTATCCGAATTTATGGCGGCACTTAAGGCGGGGGTGCGGATCGTGCAACTGGCACTGGGCCGGGCTGGGGGGCTTTGGGTTGGGAAAAAAATCGCAACATTGGCCGAGGCGTTCGGCGCCCAAATCGCACCGCATCTTTATGCCGGACCAGTGGAATGGGCGGCCAATGTGCATTTGGCGGTGACATGCCCGAACCTATTGATGGTTGAGGCGATTGAAACACCATTTCACGATGCGCTGGTTACCAATCGCCCCTGCGTCGAAAACGGATGTGTGGCCGCGCCAACGGCGCCTGGTTTGGGCATCAGCCTGAATGAAGACATTGCGCGGGCGCACCCCTATACGGGGGGCAAACTGCACCTTGAAATGCAAGAGGCCCCCATTGATTGGCACAACGGCAATATCTGGGCCGGCGGAGCAAGCGATTAATGGCCCGTGCCGCCGATCACGCGCATGTGGGGTTTGTAGGGTGTTCTCGGCTAAGGGTTAAGATGTGGGGGCGGGGCGCATAGCCGCATGTGCACCCCGCCCCGCCACTTGCTTATGTCGTCGGGCGAATAATAACCTCAACCCGGCGATTTAACTGCCGCCCATCGGGGGTTAGGTTGGTGGCTACAGGTTGGCTTTCCCCGCGGCCAAAGCTGCGCACACGCCATGATGGGACACCCTCACGCAGCAAAACCCCAGAAACGGATTGTGCGCGACGTGTTGAAAGGTCTTGGTTATAGTCTGCCGAACCGGTGTTATCGGTATGCCCGATTACATTAACCGTCGTGTCGGGGTATTGTTGCAGGTTCAGCGCCAGCGCACGCAAATCTGATTGTAAACCAGGGCGGATTGACGCGCTATCCACATCAAAAAGAATGCCTTCTGGCATTGTGACAACCAGTTCAGAGCCGGTATTTTGGATCCGAATATCATCATTTGACAACGATGAACGCAAATCACGGGCTTGCCGATCCAACAACGCGCCGATGCCACCGCCCACGGCGGCCCCGGCCGCGCCACCGATGATCGCACCCTGCGCGCGATTGTCATCGTTTCTGGCTGCACCGATGACGGCGCCCACAACACCGCCTGTGATGGCACCGGTGCGCGTGCGATTCACGTCACCGTCAACCGTATTTGTTACACACCCCGATAACACCATCGCCAAAGCGATGGTTACGATTGTGAATGTCGTTCTATTTTTCATTGGACTGCCCTTTCCATGTTTACAGGTTGGACGAAAACCAACCGCATTGTATTATGGATATATGATATCACCTTAAAACCCATAATGCAGTGTAAAAATGAAACGTGGCCCGCGAAACGACCGCCACATCTGCTATGGGGGTTAGACGGCGCGACCCTATGAAACACACTTAATTTTTTGTAAAAATTCATTGTGGCAAAATGATTTCACCACTTGGCCCCCAAATATCACAAATAATTGAACGGTCGTTTCGATAGGCGAAAAATCGTTCATTACTTGATCTGCACAGGGTTTGTGCACGCATCAGCCTGCATCGGTAGATATGGTTAGGCTGTTTTCATCTGCAACATAATTAAGCGTTAAACCAAGCGTATCACATAAAGCATACAGCGCCGGAAATTGGGCTTCGTTAGGGTGAAATCCACGGGCAAGCGATGCTGTCCCATGCCGCAAAACGGCCCAAAGCAACACATCAACGTTTGTGCGCGATGCTTCGGCCTCTAACCGCAAATGCCCCTTAGGATCTAGGACGAGGCGCATGTCCGCACCCATCGGTAATGCCGCCTCTGCACACAATGCCATCAAAAAACCCAGCTTTACCTGCGCACGGGGTAAATCATCATCAATGTTCCACTGGGGTGTGATGCGCGACTTTTGATACCGTTCTTCAAACGCACCGCGCACGTCACGCACAGAAATGCTGTGGCTGGTATCAATAGCCCCAAATGCAAACCGAAAAAACCGCAGACGCGCTTGCGCATCGGTGAGGGCATCACGAATCAATTCCAATTCCGGGACCTTTGCCATCCCGGTCATGTCTAACAGTTCAAGCCCATTGCCGATTGCCCCTAACGGATTGACTAAATCATGATAAACACGTGATCCAACAAGTGTGGTTAAATCGTGATGGATACCCCCATCGGGGGTATCTGTGAATGCAGCGTCATGCGTCAAGGGAACCTTCCATGTCCGAAGACCTAAATATGTTTTTGGAACCGGGCGCATTCGTGCGCCACCCTCAACAACCTGATTGGGGCGTGGGGCAGGTGCAATCCAACGTCAACGGTAAGATCACGATCAATTTCGAACATCAGGGTAAGTGCGTTATGGATAGCCGCCATGTTACGTTGATCCCCATATACATTACCTAGATTCAACATTGCATAGGTAGGTTTACGCCAGTTCAGGTTAATGGAGTTTTAATGAAAATCGAAAATGTTGGTGTATTTTAATTTGGATGGATAATTTGAAATTTGTCACCCACGAATTATGCAAAACAAAATGTCCCTAACATGGCATGGTTCATACCCGCCTGAACAAGGCCCGCTGCGCATAACAGAATGGGTGCGCGTTGTGCGCCGTGGCGGGTTGGTTCTAGCACTTTTATGTCTGTGTTTTATCCTCTTCCTCATCGTGCGCGTTCCGGAATGGGTGCTATTTGGGCATAAACGTCCGGTCACACCTTGGATCAGCCAAGGGTTTTGCCGCATGGCCTGTTTTATAATCGGATTACGCTTTCGACGATGGGGAATCGTTTACCAAGGTCGGGGTGTTTTCGTGGCCAATCATGTTGGTTGGCTTGATATTTTGGTTCTGAACGCCTGTGCGCGGTTTTACTTTGTCGCAAAATCCGAGGTTCGGCAATGGGGCGCGATTGGATGGCTTGCACGCAGCACGGGCACCTTGTTTATCGCACGAACACGCGCCCAAGCCCGCCACCAAATCGCGGGTTTGTCTGCACGTTTGCAGATGAATCATAAAATGCTATTTTTTCCCGAAGGCACGTCAACCGATGGCCATCGCGTATTACCGTTTCACAGTGCATTGTTCGCGGCGATCCTTTCAAAGGATTTACCGCAACCCCAATATGTGCAACCCATAAGTATCGTTTACACAGCACCACAGGGCGCCGATCCCAGATTTTATGGATGGTGGGGAAACATGGCCCTAAGCGCGGGCGTGTTAAAGGGGTTGGCGGCCCAACATCAGGGCACGGTGAACGTTGTGTTCCATCCCCCATTGGCCGTCACAGAGTATTCGGATCGCAAAACACTGGCCATTGCCGCAGAAACCCATGTGCGCCGGGAAGTTGTGTGGCGTCTTGGATCAACCGCTATAAAATGACGGCCATTGCCGGAACAAAGGCCAAAGTGTTTGCTATTTTACGGGGTGGTCCGGGCAGAGCGCCGCCGCCCCCGCCGGTCACGGCGCGATCCCGCGTTAGGTGTATCATCAGACGCCGACGAAAATGGGCCAAGTGTTTCGGCAATCAGGTCCAGTGATGGCACGGGGCCGCGCGGCGTTTGCTCTAACGCGCGGCGCATGTGGCGCAAATGGTCGGGTGTTGTGCCGCAACATCCCCCAATAATTTTTGCCCCGGCATCCCGCACCAAAACCGCGTAGTGTGCCATCAATTCTGGCGTGCCGTCGTAATGGATACAACCGTCAACATATTTGGGGATGCCTGCGTTGCCTTTCGCAATAATCGGCCGGGTGTTGCCGTCGGCACGAAACCCTAAAACCGTGCGCACCAAATCCGCCGCCCCCACCCCACAATTCGCCCCATACGCCAATGGTTTTACCGGTAGAGTTTCAACCATGTCTATCATACCTGCCGGCGTTAGGCCCATCATGGTATGCCCAGCGGTGTCAAAGCTCATCGTGCCACACCATGGCAGACCTGTGCGCGCGGCCGCCTCGGCCGCCGCGGCATATTCTTGGGGGGCTGACATCGTTTCAATCCACAAAACATCGGCGCCGCCGTCTTTCAAACCTTGGGCTTGTTCGTGAAACATCTCAACCGCGTGCGCATGGGTAAGCGACCCTATGGGAGCCATAATTTCGCCTGTCGGGCCCATCGCCCCCGCCACGATGACGTTGTGATTGACGTTATCGGCAACATCTCGCGCGATTTCTGCAGCGCGCTTATTAAGCGCATAGGCCCGATCTTGCGCGTTGTGCAGCTTCAATCGCGCTTGGGTGCCCCCGAACGAATTGGTCAGGAACAGATCTGATCCAGCATCCACCGCCCCTTGGTACAGTGCGGCAACCCGATCGGGATGATTTTCGTTCCAAAGTTCGGGCGCATCCCCCGATTGCAATCCCATATTAAAAAGCGACGTGCCAGTTGCCCCGTCGGCCAAAATGAAATCGCGGGTTTGTAAAAGATGTTCAAGTGGGTTGCTCATAACGGAAGATCCCGGGGATACATGCGCATAGGTGTATGCGTTTGGGTGTTCGGGCGCAGAAATTGTTTTAGGCTTCGTCCATCAACTGTGCCTTGGCTGTGGTCAAAAGTTCCGCATATTTTGCGCGCACGTCGGTTTCGGGCACACGGTCCCCCAAATCACCCAATACCTTGCGCATGACATCCTCGTGCCCGGCTTCTTCAAAATCGGCTTTGACAACCTCGGTCGCGTATGCGGCGGCGGCATCACCGGTTTTTCCCAAAATATCTGCCACCCACAGGCCCATCAATTTGTTACGGCGGGCCTCGGCCTTGAATTGCATTTCTTGATCGTGGGCGAATTTGTTTTCAAACGCGTTTTCGCGTTCTTCAAACGTGCTCATGGGTGCAATCCTTACTTATCAACCATTGCTATATAGTATCCTGTATTCAGGGCCGCGGGCAAGGCACAAGCGTGCAATCATCGTTGCGGCATAAAATGCTATGGCGTATAAGCAGTTTTAGCATAGGTTAAGACCAAATTTCATAATAATCTTGATCGTGTAGCACCGAATTAAAAGCCAGGGTAGTTATGGGGCACACATACCTGTATCACGCCCAATGTATCATATGATCTTGCAAGGGACAAAATGGCACGGCGCAAGAAGATT
>CALFSY010000036.1 GCA_937916365.1 uncultured Jannaschia sp.
AACGCACGGCGCGGGGCGCGCGGGGTCAAAGGCACCCCGGTTAAGTTATATTTTTCCAACGTTCCTGCATAAGTGGGCAAGTGCATAGGTCAGGCTTTCACATCTTCGCGGATCATGGCGGCGGCCTTTTCGCCAATCATGATTGCCGCAGCATTGGTGTTTGATGAAATCACCGTGGGCATGATTGCGGCATCGACCACCCGCAACCCCGCAATCCCGTTGAACCGCAGGCGGGGGTCAACAACGGCCGCTGCATCATTGCCCATACGGCATGTGCCCGCACAATGGTGCGAGGTTTTGGAATGCTCGCAAATAAACGCAAAATAATCGTCATCGGTGCGCACATCGGGCCCCGGTAATCGTTCGGCCCGAACAAAAGGTTTTAAGGGGCTTTGCGCCAAAATATCCTGTGTCATCTTTAGGCCACGGATAGACATTTCGCGATCGTGCGGATCGGCCAGATAGTTGGGGTTAATCAACGGTGTCGCGCCTGGATCATTATTTTGTAACCTGACTGTGCCGCGCGATCGTGGGCGCAAATAGCATGAATTCAACGTCACCCCCCCATCGGGCATGGCTGCAACGCCGGATTCGATCCCCGTGCCAAGGCCCAGATGGAATTGCACATCCGGCGACCGCGCGTGCGGATCAGCATACCAAAACCCCCCGGTTTCAAACAGGCTAGAGGCGACAGGCCCGCGCCGCGTAAAAATATACTGCACCCCCGCCAACACGGACATATGCCATTTGGCATATCGGTCATAGGTGTGGGGGCCGGTCACCTCGGCAATGCAATAAAGGTCAAGATGATCTTGCAGGTTTTCACCCACCTGTGGGTGATCAAACACCACATCAATGCCTACATCGCGCAGATGATCGGCAGGGCCGATCCCCGATAATTGCAACAGGCGCGGCGAACCAATAGCCCCAGAGGATAACAAAACCTCTGCCTCGGCGGTTATATGTGTGCCGTCCATCAGCTCCACCCCCGTTGCGCGCCCGCCCGCCACGGTCAACCGCCGCACTTGCGTGTTATAGCGAATGGTTAGGTTCGCACGCCCCCGATTCGGCGCCAAATACGCCATCGCCGCCGAAGAACGCCGCGCATTGCGTTGCGTAAGTTGATAATAGGCCACGCCATCCTGCGTGGGGCCGTTCACATCCATGTTGCGGGGAATGCCCAAGGCGGCGGCGGCCTCAAAATACGCCTCACAAATCGGGAGGGGCGCGGCAGGCTGCGACACCCCCAAAGGGCCGCCTTGCCCGTGATAAAGGTTGTTGTGGGTATCGTTATCCTCGGCCTTGCGGAAATAGGGCAACACATCGTCATAGGCCCACCCATCGCACCCGCGTTGGCGCCATTCATCATAATCGCGGGCGTTTCCGCGCGTGTAAATCTGTGCATTTATGGCCGATCCGCCGCCGATAACCTTGGCCTGGGTATAGTTAAAGACGCGATCTTTCATATGTTTTTGCGGCACAGTGGACCACCCCCACGACCCAATGCCTTTGGTCATTTTTGCAAACCCTGCGGGCAAATGGAAAAATGGGTGCGTATCGCGGCCCCCGGCCTCTAACAAACACGCGCGGGTGGAGGGATCCTCGCTTAACCGGGCGGCCAAAACGCACCCTGCGCTACCGCCGCCAATGATGATATAGTCGTAACCCTCAGCCATCTTATGCCTTTCAAAGCCTGGGTATGGATAATCCGCCGTCAACGGGAATCACCGCGCCGGTGGCAAAGGCAAACGCCCCTTCGACCAAAGGCACAGTAATCGTGCCCAAATCGCGGGGTTGCCCCCACCGCGCGGCGGGCACCAAACCATCGGAGATGCGCGCATTATATCGGTCGGCCACAGGCGCGGTCATCGGGGTGGCGATGATGCCTGGGCGCAGCTCAAACACACCAATGTTGTGGGGGGCCAGGCGGGCGGCAAACGCCTTGACCATCATCGCGGCCCCGGCCTTTGACATGCAGTATTCGGCGCGGTCGGGCGATACAACATCGGCGCTGACGGACGTGACGAACAGCATCGACCGATAAACACCCGCAGGTGTGGCCAACATGCGGCGCGCGGCGGCCTGGGCAAAGAAAAACGTGCCACGCAGGTTGATGTTCAGGCAACGATCAAAACTGTCGGGTGCCATATTCAGCATGTCACCCCGCACCATCGCCGGCACCCCAGCATTGGAGACCAAGCATTCAAAGGGACCGATTGTATCAAAAAACACATCCAACCGATCAATATCGGCCAAATCGTGTTGGTGATAGGACGCCCCTGGTAAAGCGGCCATCGCCTGTTGCACAGAGGGGGTATCGTTAGCATGATCTGCGGTCACGATCACACGCCATCCTGCTTCGTATAATGCCTGGGCGATGCCAAACCCGATCCCTTGTTGACCGCCGGTGATAAGGGCCGTTTTGGTCATTGCGGCAAAACCTTTGTCATATGATCGGCCTGACGCAACGCCAATGCGGCAATGGTCAGCGCCGGATTAACGGCCGCCGATGTGGGCAACAGGCTGGCGTCGCAAATAAACAGGTTTTCCACATCATGGCAGCGCCCGAACGGATCGGTCACACTGGTGGCTGGATCATGGCCCATGCGTGCCGTGCCGCATTGGTGCGATGGTGTGCGGCGATCAAACGCCTTGGACACCACCACGGGAAACCCCGCTTTTTTCAGGGCCTTTTTTAAGGTTTTGACCAAGAGCGTGTGGGTTTGCCAATTTGACCGCCGCCAATCTAACACAATGTCATCCCCGCGCAGGGTGACGCGGCTATCGGGATTGGGTAAATCTTCGCTCATCGCATAAAAATCAATGGCGCGCGACGCGACAAAGGCCGCCAGGGGTTTGGGCCACCGCGTTTGTGCGGCCAGTATGGGGCCAGACACGCGGCCCAACAGTTGCACATTGCCCAAAGGCGCGCCATCCGGCCCGCCAGTCAAATACCAATCACTGATCTGTAGCGTTTTTTGATACACCGACGGGTTGCGCCGCGGCGACAGGGCCAAAACCGCCGATGTGTTATGGTTCATAAAATTTCGCCCCACTTGGTCTGATCGGTTGGCCAATCCGTTGGGCATCGCGGCGCAGGCGGACCGCAACAATAACGCCGCCGTGCGCACCGCCCCCGCCGCCAATACGATATACCGCGCCGGAATGCGGCCCACATTGGTCAACGCAGCGGTGGCACGGGCACCTTGGGTTTCAATCTTTTCCACCGTGACACCGGTGCGCAGCTCAACATTTTTGTGGCGCAATGCCTGCGCCAACCCAACGCTTTCGGCGTCCATTTTTGCGCCCGTGGTATCGGGGAACGCATCCCACGGCGTGGGCGCGCGAGCCAACCAACGCGCCACATCTACCCCAAGGGGGATGGCCGATGGGGATAGACCAATGGCCGTCAACCGCCGTGCAAGATCGGCAATAACGGGTTCGTGTGGCACGGGGGGATGGGGATAGGCCCCAGAATGGGGTGGTTCGGTTGGATCGCCCCGTGTGTCATCGCACATATCGCCGCGCACATTATAAAGGTCTTCGGCCCGTTGATAAAACGGCTCTAACACGGCATACACAAAGGGCCACCCTGGCGTGGCGCCCCCCAAATGCTGGATAGGGCGAAAATCTTGCGCGCGATAGCGGATCAATGCCGCCCCATAAAATTTTGAATTCCCACCAACATAGGCATAATTTCCTGGGTTAAACCGCACACCATCGGGGGTAAGCCACGTTTCATGCGGGCGATAATATCCACGGCCAAAAATGGCCCCTGCGTCGCGGGCCAGGGCGCAATCAGTTAAATGTTCGCCGCGTTCCAATATTACAATCCGCCACCCCGATGGGGCCAACGCCGCAGCCAATGTCGCCCCGCCCATACCGGACCCAACGATTACAATATCGGGCATACCTACCAATAACCGCCCTCTCGCAGATATTCCCAAACGTAGGCTGGAACGTTCCAATCTTTGGGCGCAAGATGGATTGGTATTCTTGGCATCGGGGGCATCATCCGATCCGATCTTCGGTTTTTGGGTCGAATAAAACGGCCTTGTCCATATTAACGGCAAAGTTGAAATTTTGCCCTGGGCGCACATCAGCGTCGGCGCGCATGCGTGCAATGCAATCCTTGCCGGATACAACCGTGGTGACAAAGGTATCCGATCCGGCGGGTTCGGTCACCACCACAGTATTGGGCAGGGTTTGGACATTGTCGGCGTGGCGATCGGCACCTTCGGGGTCGGTAATCGCCTCGGGGCGGATACCCAACACAACCTGCGCATCCTGATACGCTTGATATGCCGAGGGCGCATCGGCAATACGCAGGCGCAGCGCCTGGCCCTCTGCGCCTGTGACCTCGGCATGGAAATGGCCCGCATCTTGCACCAATTTCGCAGGCAACAGGTTCATCGAAGGTGAACCCATGAAACCGGCCACAAACAAATTGGCGGGAGTATCGTAAATATCTTTGGGGGTGCCAAGTTGCTGCACAAAGCCTTTGTTCATCACCGCAATGCGGGTTGACAGGGTCATCGCCTCGATCTGATCATGGGTTACGTAAACGATTGTGGTGCCGAGGTTTTGGTGCAATTTCTTGATCTCGGTGCGCATATCAACCCGCAGTTTCGCATCAAGGTTTGATAACGGTTCGTCAAACAAAAACACATCTGGGTTGCGCACCAGGGCGCGGCCCATGGCAACGCGCTGTCGCTGCCCACCCGAGAGCTGGCCGGGTTTACGATCAAGCAGTTGTTCAATTTGCAACAGCTTTGCGACATCGGCCATGGCCTTTTCACGCTCGGCCTTGGGAACGCCGTGCATTTCAAGCCCAAAGGTCACGTTTTGCCCCACCGTCATGTTGGGGTATAGCGCATACGATTGGAACACCATGGCGATGTTGCGCTTTGAGGGGTGAACAGTGTTCATCACCTGCCCTTTGATCGAAATCTCGCCCGCGGTGATCCCTTCAAGGCCTGCGATCATATTCAAAAGCGTGGATTTTCCGCACCCCGACGGCCCCACCAGAACCAAAAACTCGCCCTCTTGCACCGATATATCGACGCGGTGCAGCACCTCAACCGCGCCGTAGGATTTGGTGACATTATCGATATCAAGAAATCCCATGTCTCTAACATCCTTTGGGTTTGTTTAGGGCTGAGTTGCATATGGTGCTAAAGATGATGTGGGGGCGTATGGTGTTCATCCCTTCACACTCCCCGCCATAAGGCCACGCACGAAGTATCGGCCCGCCACGATGTAGACCAACAATGTTGGCCCCGCCGCCATGATTGCACCGGCAAAATGCACGTTGTATTCGCGCACGCCCGTGGACGAGTTCACCAAATTGTTCAACGCCACCGTCATCGGCGCCGCCCCGCCCGAGGCAAACGACGCCCCAAACAAGAAATCATTCCAGATATTGGTGAATTGCCAGATACACGACACCGCAATGATGGGGCCCGAACTGGGCAATAAAATGCGCCAAAAGATTTGAAAAAACTTTGCCCCATCGATTTGTGCAGCACGGATCAGCTCGGTTGGGAAGGCGGCGTAGTAGTTGCGGAAATAAAGCGTGGTAAATCCGATTCCATACACCACATGCACCAAAACCAACCCCGGCGTTGTGCCCGCAATGTTTAGCAACCCCAAAATACGTGCCATGGGGATCAAAACGATTTGAAACGGAATGAAGCAGGAAAACAAGATCAGCCCAAAAACCAATGTGTCGCCCCGAAACCGCCACTTGGTTAACACATATCCATTGAACGCCCCCACAATCGTCGAGATGGCCACGGCAGGCACGGCCATCAGGATCGAGTTGATGAAATAAGGGCGCAAGCCCGTTGGTTCCACCCCGATTTGCGCCGTTGACCACGCATCAAGCCAGGGTTGAATCGTCCAATCGCGCGGCAGCGCCACGATATTGCCCCCCGTGATTTCACCCAACGGTTTGAGGGAGTTGATCAGCATAATTCCAAAAGGCAGGAGATAAAACAACGCAAACAGGATCAGCACCACATAAATGAAAACCCGTGCCGGGCGTGACGCACGGATTGCGTTTTCTGAGGTTGCAACGGCCATTATCGTTTTTCCCGCAATTCGGCATACAGATAAGGCACCATAATCGCGGCAATGGTCATTAACATGATCACCGCTGACGAGGCCGCAATGCCCATCTGATTGCGTTCAAACGCATAAGAATACATAAACGTGGCCGGCAGGGCCGTGGCATTGCCCGGTCCACCATCGGTTAAGGCGATAACCAAATCATAACTTTTGATGGCCAAATGCGCCAAAATGACAAAGGCCGATAAAAACGCGGGCCGCAGCTGTGGAATAATAATGCGGCGATACAGGTTAAAGGTATTGGCGCCGTCCATCTGCGCGGCCTTTAGGATTTCGTTATCAATGCCGCGCAATCCCGCCAAAAACATCGCCATCACAAAGCCCGAACTTTGCCAAACCGCCGCAATGACAATGGTGTAAATGGCCATGTCGCGATCTTTGATCCAATCAAAGGTGAAATTTTCCCACCCCCACAGGTGCATGGTGTTTTCAATGCCAATACCGGGGTCCAAAAACCATTTCCATGCCGTGCCGGTTACAATGAAACTCAACGCCATGGGATATAGGAATATGGGCCGCAAGACGCCCTCACCCCGAATTTTTTGGTCCAGAAAAATGGCTAGCATCAAACCAATAATCGTGCAGATGATAATATAGAGGAGCGCAAAAACCGCAAGGTTGTTTAGCGCAATGTCCCATTCGCGGATGCGGAACAAACGATCATAGTTTTGCCACCCCACCCAGCCGAATGAGGGTAACATGCGACTGTCGGTAAAACTTAGGTAAATCGTGAACAGGATAAAACCATACACAAATATCAAGGTTGTGGCCAACGATGGGGCCAACACGATTTTTGGCAACCATGCCTGAAGGCGGGTGCGTAAATCCTGCGGCGCGGATGCGGCCATGGGGTGTCCTTCCGAAATGTGCGTTGGTTTTTGGTCATATTTCCAAGGGGTGGTCTGGAAACCCCCAGACCACCCCTTGCGTGGCGTTTATTGTGCGATTTCGACCGCGGTTACCAGCTCGGACGCGGCGGTTTGCGCATCGTATTCGCCATTAAAATGCGCGGTAATCACATCATACATCGCATTTTGAACCGATGGCGTATTGGCGTGTCCATGGGCCATGGACCCAAACAATGCACCGCTTTCCGACGCTTCGGCCAGTTGCGCCATGCCCAGTTGACCACACGCATCAAATTCGTCTGATGGCACATCGGTGCGCGCGGGCACCGACCCTTTTACGATATTAAATGCGATCTGAAACTCGGGGCTCATCACCGAGGCGGCCATGGCCATTTGCGCATCCATCGCGGCCATGTCCGAAATATTGAACATCGCAAATTGATCGGAATTAAAGGTGACAGTGCCCGCCGTGCCCGGCACACGGAAACATTGGAATTCTTCACCCGCGGTTTGACCGGCGTTTACAAACTCACCCTTGGCCCAATCGCCCATGATTTGAAACAGGGCCTCACCATTGGCGACCATGGCGGTGGCCAGGTTCCAATCGCGGCCAGAAAAATTATCGTCCACAAATCCGCGCAGGGTGTCCATACGCCCGAACGCCTCAACCATCATGTCCGAGCCCAACGCCTCGGGGTCCAGATCAACCATTGAGGCTTGATAAAACTCAGGCCCGCCAACGCCCATCACCATCGAATCGAAAATCGTGGCCTCTTGCCAGGCTTGGCCCCCGTGGGCCAGCGCGACATAACCGGCGTCTTGTGCGGCCTGCATGGCGGCAACGAAATCATCCCAGGTTTCGGGTTGTTCTAGGCCCAGTTCCTCCATGATTGCGGTGTTGGCCCAAACCCAGTTGGTTGAGTGCACATTCACCGGCGCGGCCACCCATTGGCCGTCATAGGTTGAAAACCGCTGCAACGCTGCGGGCACGACATCGCCCCAGTTTTGTTCGGCGGCCAGGTCATCAAGATTGGCCAGCGCGCCCTCGGCGGCCCAATCCTGAATCGAAAATCCCAACATTTGAACGGCCGTGGGCGGATCGCCCGCTGTGACGCGCGCGCGCAAAACGGTCATCGCGTCTGACCCACCACCGCCGGCAACGGGCATATCCGTCCAACCCACACCTTGGGTTTCCAAGTCACCCTTTAATACGTTTAAGGCTGCGGCCTCTCCACCAGACGTCCACCAATGCAAAACCTCTACGTCTTGCGCGGCGGCGGCGGTGGGAATCAATACCAACGCAGCTGCGGTCATGCGCAGTGTCTTCATTATTGTCATTCTCTCATTCCTCCCTTTGTGATTGAGATCCGTTTTGATCTATTAAAATTGAAACGTCATAAATCCGCCATGCGTCAACCCTAAATCAGGATTATGTCTGTTTAAGATAGGATCAATTTTTTGCAGATACATGATATTTCCTTTATCCCTAATGCGTTATAGATTTGAAAAACGGGGTGGGCGTTTTTCGGCAAACGCGGCCACACCTTCAATTTTATCGGCACTGGCACCGATCATCCCACTGCCCAGGGTTTCGATCATCGCGGCGCGATCCTCGCCCACCGCAGCGTGGATTTGATATTTCGCAACCTCAATCGCATAGGCCGACATGGTCGACAGATGGCCAACCCAATCCATGGCAATATCAAGCGGGGTTTCTGAAACCTTGGCCGCAAAACCCAACTGCTGCGCGCGCGCGGCATCCAAACGCCGCCCGAAAAGCACCATTTCCTTGACCACGGATTCGGGCAGCAGGCGACATAAACGTTGCGTGCCCGACCACCCGGGCACGATCCCGATTTGGGGTTCGGGTAAGGCCAATGTGGCACCCGGCCCCATGACCCGAATGTCGCACGCCGCCGCCAGCTCTAGCCCACCGCCAAAGGCATGGGCGTGCACGACCGCGATTGTGGGTTTTGACAGGCGGGCCAACCGATCAAAAATGCGGTGCCCGGTGCGCACCCAATGGCGCGCAAAATCGGCGGGCGACAATCCCGCCCACGCGGCAATATCGGCACCTGCGCAAAAGGCGCGGTCACCCTTAGCCGTGATAATAACGCCGCGCACGGTAGGATCGGCATCTAACGTTGCGCAATGGTCTTCAAGCGCGGTTAGCATAGATGGGGTAAAAGCGTTAAGTTTTGACGGATTGTCCAAATGCAGGTGCGCTGCCCCGTTTTCTTCGATGCGAAGGTGAACCGCGCTCATAGGGTTAATCCCATGGGCGCGCGTCCCAGTAACGATGTTGGCATCGGCGTGGCATCAGGTGCGATTTGCACACGGCCTTGCGACGCATCGACAATATCACGCTGCGGGTCGATCCCGGGCATAATTTCGGTGGCCATCAGGCCGTGATCACCCAATCGCATGACGCACCGTTCGGTAATATAAAGGATGTTTTGCCCGCGCCGCTGTGCGCGCCGTCCGGCAAAGGTGACGTGTTCCACGGCGGAAACCATTTTCGTGAATTTGCCAGGCTGCGTAATGTGCAAGCCGTTCTCGGACACATCAAATGTTGCCCCGGCCTCAAACAACCCGATAAATACAACGCGCTTTGCATGGGCGGTGATGTCAACAAACCCGCCGCATCCGGCGGTTAGATATGGTTTTTACCAAGTTTTGAGACATTTACATTGCCATCGGTATCAATTTCCAAAAATGACAGAAACGATACGTCAAACCCCCCGCCCTGAAAATACGTGAATTGATTGGGCGATGGCACAAACGCATCGGCATTTGCGGCACAGCCAAAGGCAAAGCCGGTCAACGGCATACCCCCAACCGCGCCTTGTTCGATAGCCCAGGTGACGGATTGCGCGTGGCCTTCCTCTAGTAAAATTCGCGGCACAATCGCAGAAATGCCAAAGCCCAGATTGGCGGTTTCGCTGCGGTTAAGCTCCATCGCTGCGCGGCGCGCCATGATCTTTTCCACGCTGTGATCGGGGCGTGTAAAACTGGCCCAGGGGCGCATGACCTCACCCGAAATTGCGGGGTCATAGGGGGTTTCGGTGGTTTGTTTTTGATCGGGGGCAACAACAATCATATCCACCAAATGCCCCGGCACATGCACGGCTGTAGGCCGCAAGCTCCCGGTCGCAGTGACACGTTTAACCTGTGCAATAATGATGCCGCCATGGTTGCGCACGGCAATCGCCTGATCCAGCGCGCCAAGATACGCACCTTCGTGTTCAAAGGTTAAGTTACCGGTTTCATCGGCGGTGGTGGCGCGAATGATGGCCACATTGGGCACGATGTTGGGAAAATGCAGCCATGTTTCCCCGCCAAATTCCACCCGCGCAACAATCGGGGCCGCCGCCGCACGATCGTTCATGGCGCACCCTTCGCGGATTGGGTCAACAAAGGTTTCCAAACCCACCTGTGTCAAAACACCAGGCCGCCGGGCGGCAACATCACGGTGCATATCAAACAAAATACCCGACGGCACATTATAGGCTGCCACGCGATTTTCCACCACCATGTGCCAAATCTGCGGCATTGGCAACGCAGACGGCCCTGAGGGGTAGCTGCCCGCCACAATGCGGGTCAACAATCCATCCTGGGCGATATGATCAATCCCCTTGACCCCATACATATCGCCCGCGGCAATCGGGCTAAGCACGGTTAAGTTTCGCGGCGCGCCTTGGGAGGTGTATCGCGCGCCCAAGGCGGCCAATACCGCATCGGGGCACCCCAAAGCAGAGGATGATGAAATGCTCACCACGCCATGATCGGGAATACGGGCGACGGCATCGGCCGCCGGTGTGATTTTGCCCATGGGTTTCAGATACCCCCATAATCAACTGTGACGCGACGACCGGTTTTTGCAGCCTCGGTCACGGCCATGGCGACGGCTAATGATTTAACCCCATCCACCCCATCGGCGGCGGGGTGGCCCCCATCTTGCACGGCCTTTATGAAAAAATTCATCGCCCGTGCGTAAAGGTTGTGCGTGGGAAACAAAATCGCCTCTTCCCCCGCTGATGTTTTCAAAATGACATCACCCAAGGGGCGTTGCGTCATCACCCCACGCCCTATGACAGACCCTGTTGTGCCGTGCACCTCAAACCCCGTTGTGGTGTGGGGGTGAGTGAAACTTTCGTGTGTTTGCACCATCGCGCCTGACGGCATGGTCCACACCGACATCACGCTGTCTTCAACCCCCTGCCCCAGGCCCGAGGCACCGTCGATGGCAACCACATCCACCGGATCTTCGCCCAGATGAAACCGCACGGTATCGGCATCATGGACCACGATGTCAGCGATTACACCACCGCCTGCGGTCGGGTTATCAATGCGCCAGCCTTGCAAATGCGGTGGCAAATGCACGGCGTGAAACACCCGCACGCTTAACACATCGCCAATGCGCCCCGACCGGATGACATTGCGAATGGCAAGGTGGCTGCCTGCGTTGCGCAAATGATGATTTGTGGCAAAGACAAGGCCTGCGTCTTGCGCAGCTTTGACCATCGTTACGGCATCGGAAACGGACATGGCCAATGGTTTTTCGCATAAAACGTGCTTACCCGCCTTGATCGCCGCCATGGCTTGGGCGAAATGTTTTTCGTTTGTAGTGGAAATATAAACCGCCTCGACCCCATCATTGGCCAACAGGGTTTCAAGGTTAGTATACCCGCGTGGGATGCCGTGCGCGTTGGCATAGGCAGTGGCGCGATCCTGATCCGCGCTTAAAACCGATACAATGTCGCCGCCAACACCACGAATGGCTGCAATCATATGCTCAGCCGCAATGTTGCTTGCGCCGATCAATCCCCATTTCATCGCTGCCCCCTGTTCGTTGTCGCGCTTTGGTTATTATACTTGTGTATTGGAACGTTCCAATACACAAGTCAATCCCCATGATTTTACATCATTGATGGCGTTTTTACACATGCGCCTAGGGCGTAAGGTCAATTTTGCGCTCCAACGCCCGGATTAACGGCTGCAATTCGGTTTCAAACGCACGCCAACCGGCCACTGCCTGGCGCCCAATGGGGCGGCGAACTTGGGTAAAACTTAACGTTTGCACACGACGATCAGATTTTTCAGGCGCAAGGCAGGCATCGTTCCATGGCAAGCCGCAAAAGGCAATCATATCACGAATAATCGGTTCGGGATCGGCGGTTAGTGCCTCATATTCCACAATTTTTATGCGGTCCGGTAACGCCGTGGCCCAAAAAGCGATCAAAGCGTCTTGCAAACGAATGTAATGCCCGATTGCGGTTAAATCCGTGCTGTAACGGTGGCGGCCTTCGCGAAACATATTGCGGTAGATGGATAGGCCCACATCCCGTGGATCGCGGCGCAAAACGATAAACCGCGCCTGTGGCAAAATTTTTGCCGCATGCCCAATGCGCGAAAATGTTGAAATCGTTTTATCGGTGAACACATCGCCCCCCGCGCGGCGACGGCCCGCCGTTAAATACCGCTCTCCCGCCGTGGCAAAGGTATTGGGGTCCACCTGTGCGGTGCGCAGCGCCTCAATCACCGGTGAAAGGGCGCGGTTCAAAAACGGCATTTCACCGCCCGCCCAAACCTTGGGGTGGCGTCCCAGTATCGTTTCGACCAGCGTGGTGCCCGATCTGGGCGGACCTGTGACAAAGAAAACGGGATCA
>CALFSY010000037.1 GCA_937916365.1 uncultured Jannaschia sp.
CATTGACAAGGCACACGAAGGCCAGCGAGAAGCTACAGACGATACCCGCCTCACGGACGAGCGTGGAAGGTCACGGGTGCGGCGGATAACACACGGATTGGAGAAGTAAAATTTTATAATACTTGCGAAAAATAATTGTTACAAAATTTTTGAATTTTTCTAATATCTAAATAATCTATACATAAGCTAATTTTATATTGAGATAATTGCTTTTCTAGTATGTTTTGTCCTAAACTTAAAGTTGATATATCGTTCTCAAAAGAATTTTTCTCTTCATCTTTTCTGTGATTAATACTATCTCTTACAAAAGATAAAATGTCAGCTTGAAATTTTTCATGATCACTAATTTTTTCGCTGTATATTTTAGCAAGTTTAAATTTTTCTATTGATGCCTTTGATTTATATCCATTGGCTAGTCCATTAAGCAGAAAAATATATATTTCTTCCAAACCAAATTTATATCCACCAAACTCAAAAAGTTTGCTGCGTATAATTAATTTTGTAAGAACTCCGATTCCTATCGAATAAAAAAATGGATTTTGGTTAAATGTATAAGAAAATGTATTCGATGATATTTCATCAATAGGTATCAATAAAATTGATAAAAAGAAAAAAACTACCCCTAATACACCCATAATAATAGTAAATAATATAGCATGAAAACTTCTATAGTATTGTAAAGGTGCAGTTCCTTTTCCTTCAATAGTAATAAAATTATTAAAATCTATTATGGAAATAATGGCTGATGTAATGCCAGATACAAGAGAATAAGTTACAAGCATACCCCACGCAAGCACGTTTTGCTCCATGAAATTAGAGTGGTAATATTTAATTTTATGGATGTGCTTTTCTATGACCGCGTGCTGTCAAGTGCACTAGAGTGTTGGAGTATGCATCACCAACATCGCTATGTTCAAATATTTTTTTTAAGACAGACACTCTTTGCTGTTCTTTTGAATAAGAATCATAGCCATTTACTTTTTGTAAGTCTTGAATCATTTTAGAGAAGTCGATTACACTTTTTGGACCTTCAATCTTTATCATTTTCTGCTCTTCTAGATCGCGCAGAGAAGCGGCTAGATTATGAGGCCTACTCGACACACGAGAAACAATCTCTGGTATAACGCCCCCACCAGAGGTAATAAGAAAATCCATTAATTTATGATCCATAATGAACCTCGGTATGCTTTTGTTTAAGACTAATGTCACAAGATCGTGATCTTTTTGTAATATTAGGCAACATCTTTGACCTAAGCAAGAGGTTTTTTCTTGTCAAGAGAATATATAAAATTTTTTCGAAGAAATTCGCTTCTATAACACGATATATATAATTTAGTGAAGGCAAGTATTATTTCTTATTATTTCTGTGGATAAAATTGACCGAATGGTGTCATATTTTGTTACCGCCACGCCTTTTGTTTCTTGCAATACGCGACAAAAGCCGCGCCGGGATCTTTAGGTGGATCACCTTTGGCGATGGAGGCGGCGGCAAAATCCATCCACTTGCCGCGTAGGGCATAGTAATCCCACCCTTTGTCCCGTGCGATCTTCCGCGCCTTTTCTTCTGCCCAATCGGGCAAGAGGATGTTTGGCCGATAGCTTTCCTTTTTTGTGCGTGGGCGGAAGATCACAATATCGTTTTCGGTTAATTCAAGGCGATAGAAGGGCGTGTGATCTGCTGCGATTATTTCTTTGATATTGTATCGGAATCGTTTGAGCGGGGCGTTACTGCCGGTCTTTTCCTGTAGCCGTATCAAGCCAATCTTCCATTGGTTCTGATTGCCGCAATGCTTCCGCCCAATCTCATAAATTCGTCGCTCTAAGGGACGGCGTAGGCGGAAATAATCGGGTGAAATGGTGACGACTTCATTTGCTACAATCGCCCGCATGAACCAATCAGACAGAACAACTTCGCAATAATCAAGCCGGAATCTATCGTCGTCTGTTCTTACGAAACCGCCTTGTTCAACTAAGCTAAACACACGAGTTTCGATCTTTCCGCCTGTGCGAATATTGGTTGTGAAAGTCGTGCCAACTAATCGTTGAAAGGCTTGCTCTAAGCGGCTGTAACTATCGCCGTCAATTGGTCTGTTCGTTGCGACAAGAAGTGCGCGGGCAGAAAATCGGACAGATTTTCCTATAGGTTTGCCTTGGTTTTTTAGGTGCATCAGTTGACTGATACAAAAAATGAGAATGTCTTTGTCTTTAATCGTGGGTAACCCAAGACCGGACGGAATAATTTTTAGTTTCCCCGCCGAACTTTCATAGACCAAGTGTCGATGGTCAGGTTTTGTTGCCAGACTGAAAACGGGGTGTTCCATCGAGCCTGTATCGTCTTTCGGCATCACATCGGCGATGTCGAGGACGAAGAAATCCCGTTGCAGATGACGAACTGGTTCTAAAGCCATGAATCACAATAGCAAAAGTTTGGGGTATCAGGAACCCGAAATTTGAAAAATTTCGTTTGGGGGTTTTGGAACCCTAATTTGGGGGTTTTGGAACCCTAATTTGGGGGTTTTGGAACCCTGTGGATAGTTTTAGTTTTGTTTTACAATGCTTAACACAGGATTTTGGCATGCTTAACACTACTACGTAGTTAACATTGTTAACACTAAGCGAAATCTATCAGGTTTTAATCTCCCCTCTTTTTCCAGAGTTTTTGTCCCACAAAAACACATCTGGCTAACCTTAAATCTTAGGGGAACGTTCTAATATGGTTATATGGCCGCGCCTAACGGCGCGACATGATGTGTATGGGTGGGGGGCTGTCTGCCCCCCACACCCCCCAGGATATTTATGGAACAAAGATGAAGAGGAACGATTTTTGTTGGGGCGCGGCTCTCAGTGTG
>CALFSY010000038.1 GCA_937916365.1 uncultured Jannaschia sp.
CATTATAATATTCGAACAACCACCTATAATTAGGATAAATGCTAATAAGCATCTTCTCAAAATCATATTTTTACCTACCACTTATTATTAAGTCATATCTAAACATTAATATAGATTCTATCCACCAGTCAATAGATAAAAATGCCACACTTTTTGATTGTAAAAGTATAATTTACATAAAATTTATTATTAATTCACGAGTTGTTAATTGAGTAGAATGTTAATAATTTAAGCTAGAATCTCGACATATATTGTATGACTCACAACACAATTACTTTAATATTTACCTATTACGTTGTCGTGCGGGCGTTTCGTTTTCGGTCGTTGGGGTTGAGGTATTTTTTTCTCAGGCGGATGGCATTTGGGGTGACTTCGACCAGTTCATCCTCGTTGATATAGGCGATGGCCTGTTCCAGCGACAGGCGTTTGGGGGGTGTTAGGGTGACGGCGTCATCTTTGCCTGCGGCGCGGATATTGGTGAGTTTTTTACCCTTTAGGGGGTTGACCTCTAGGTCGTTATCCCGGGCGTGTTCGCCGATAATCATGCCTTCATACACGTCTTCTTGCGCGCCGATGAACAGTGTTCCGCGCTCTTCAAGATTAAACAGGGCATAGGCCACGCTGACGCCGTTTTCCATGGAAATCAACACGCCTGCGCGGCGCCCGGGGATGGGGCCTTTGTGGGGGGCCCAGGCATGGAACACGCGGTTTAGCACACCGGTGCCGCGCGTATCGGTTAAAAACTCACCATGGTATCCAATCAACCCGCGCGAGGGCACATGGGCGATAAGGCGCGTTTTGCCCGTGCCCGCGGGTGCCATGGTAACCAATACACCTTTGCGCGGCCCGGTAAGTTTTTCGATCACCGCACCGGTGTAATCATCGTCAACATCGATGGTGACCTCTTCCACCGGTTCCAGGCGTTGGGGGCCATCTTGTTGAAAAATGACACGGGGGCGCGAAACGGACATCTCGAACCCTTCGCGGCGCATGTTTTCGATCAACACGCCCATCTGCAGCTCACCGCGCCCGGCAACATCGAACGCTTCGCCGCCCGGGGTGTCGGTGACGCGGATGGCGACGTTTGCGACGGCCTCTTTCATCAAGCGCTCACGGATCACGCGGCTTTGCACCTTTTTACCATCGCGCCCGGCAAAGGGGCTATCGTTGATGGCGAAGGTGACCGAGAGTGTGGGCGGGTCAATGGGCGGCGCGGGCAGTGGGGTTTCAACCACCGGTGCGCATAATGTATCGGCGACTGTGGCCTTGGCCATGCCGGCTAGTGTTACAATGTCGCCCGCTGTGGCCACATCGATGGGGTGTTGGCCAAGGCCGCGAAACGCCAAAATCTTTGAGATACGAAAGGTTTCAAGGGGTGCACCTTCGCGTGAGATGGCTTTGATCATGTCACCAGTTTTGGCGGTGCCCGATTCCACACGACCGGTCAGGATGCGACCCAAAAACGGATCGGCCGCCAATGTGGTGGCCAGCATTTGAAACGGATGGGCCGCGCGGCCCATTTGCCGGGGGGGCGGCACATGGTCAAGGATAAGATCAAATAGTGCGGACAGATCGCGCCGTGCCCCGTTCAGCCCCGCATCGGCCCAGCCCGCCCGCCCCGAAGCATAAAGATGCGGAAACTCAAGCTGCGCCGCATTTGCGCCAAGGGCGGCGAAAAGATCAAACGTGGCATCAAGGGCCGCATCGGGAGTGGCATCGGGTTTATCAACCTTGTTAAGCACCACAATGGGCCGCAACCCCAAGGCCAAGGCCTTGGACGTGACAAACTTGGTTTGCGGCATCGGCCCCTCAGCAGCGTCAATCAGCAACACGACCCCATCCACCATGCCCAAGATGCGTTCAACCTCACCCCCGAAATCGGCATGACCGGGGGTATCAACGATGTTGATGCGCGTGCCGTTCCACACAACGCTGGTGGCCTTGGCCAAGATTGTGATGCCGCGTTCGCGTTCCAAATCATTGGAATCAAGCGCGCGTTCGGCCACGGTTTGATTGTCACGAAACGCGCCCGATTGGCGCAACAGCGCGTCAACAAGCGTGGTTTTACCGTGGTCCACATGGGCGATAATCGCAATATTTCGGAAATCCATAAGAGGGGCCTGTATGAGGGAAGAGATTGTGGGCAAAGAACATGTTGCCCGCCTTTACCCGTAATACGGGGCGTTGGCCATATGGATCTATCTATCTAGATCTATCAGTCTGAGCGCGCCACAACCGCCATAGTGTAAATAACGCAAGGGCCCCAAATATTGCTGTTAGCGGAAGCCCTATAAATGATGCGGTTGTATAAACCTAGTTTGTGCTGGTGTCGTAACACATCCCGAGGCTATTGAAACACTCTACCCAACGTAGATGTTGTTCATGCAAAAATACAAACATAAACGCCATCGGCGAATTTATATTTTTCGTAGGCGGATAACGACATCAATTTTGGCTATGGCATATCCTTCGGGGATGTCGGGGATATTTTCGATGTTTAGATTGGTGCCTGGCGCGTCGATCAGATACCCACGATCTTCGATATAAAAATGTGGATGATCGTCAACACGGGTATCGAAATGGCTGCGCCCCCCGCCGCCATCAACGATGACCTCTTGCATCAATCCCACGCTGCAAAACACACGTAATGTGTTGTATACTGTGGCTAACGAAACCTTATCACCCGTGGCCAACACGGCCTCATGCAAGCCCTCGGCGGTGACATGACGGTTTTGGCCGTCCCCCACCAAGAGTGTAGCAAGGCTCAGTCGCTGCCGTGTCGGCCGCAAATCGGCACTGGTTAGCCAGGTTTTTGCACGGTGAAGGGCATCAGGGGTCATGTTATGACTCGGTGCTTTATATCATCTGTTCAATGTATATATAAGTTTATTTTGGAATAAGGATCAATTAGAAAGCGTCTATTAAGCCGGTAAGATGATAGACAACGCTCGTAAAGGTCAGTCGTCACTCTTGCCAGTATCGAATGCCCAGTGATAGCTAAGCCCAAACGATGATATCGTCGCCGGCCAAAACAACGGAAACATATTGAACAGGGAACCATGGTGAAATATCCGACACGTTTCGATAAATCGGCCCTGCTGGCCTGTGCCCGTGGTGAACTGTTTGGCCCCGGCAATGCGCAACTGCCCGAACCGCCGATGCTGATGATGGATCGGATCACGGATATTTCCGCCGATGGGGGGCCAAATGGCAAAGGCCATGTGGTGGCAGAGTTCGACATAGCCCCCGATCATTGGTTTTTTGCATGCCATTTTGTTGGAAACCCCATCATGCCCGGGTGTTTGGGCCTTGACGCACTGTGGCAACTGACCGGGTTCAACCTTGGGTGGCGCGGTTGGACAGGCCGCGGATATGCCCTTGGTGTGGGGGAGGTTAAGCTAACGGGTATGGTCCGGCCAGATCGTAAAATGCTAACCTACCACGTGGATTTCACCAAAGCGGTGCAAACCCGCCGCCTAACCATGGGGGTCGCCGATGGACGGGTCGAAGCCGATGGCGAGGTAATCTATCAAGTCAAAGATATGAAAGTCGCGTTATCCGAAAACTAAAATATCCACATAAAACCATAGTGGTGTATCTATAAAGTAGACCAAAATCTGACGCTAATTCAAACGCTTTAGGTGAAATTTTTTCATTTTTAGAAAGATTAAGTTTTCAATGGTTTATATGACCCAAAGGGGGTTAACCTACGCCTCTTAATTTAATAAAA
>CALFSY010000039.1 GCA_937916365.1 uncultured Jannaschia sp.
ATGCACGCGCAGAAAGATCATAACACTGTCATCGAAAATGACGAAAGCCATCACATAAAACATAATCGAGAAAAAATCGTTGATAACGATCAATCCGAGACCATTGGTCATGATAAAGCCATCACTGTAAAAAACAATCACACTGAAACGATTGAGAACAAACAAACCATCACAGTGGGAAGTGATTCAACGATCAATGTAGCCGCGAATTCAAGTCACACAGCCTCTAATATTTCCTCAAGTGCAGTAGGGGGAGAAGATGGTGGTGGTGATCAAATTCTGTATGCAAAGCAATTACTGAACCTTCAAGTTGAAGGAGGTGCAATGATTACCATGACACCGACAGGAATAGAACTTTCCTACGGTGGATCAATGATTACCATGAATGAAAGTGGTGTTTTCATTAATGGCTCTGAGGTTGGTTTGAATTGCTAGGGATGATAAAATATGGATCACAAGCGATATGATTTAAATGAAGGTGTGATTCCGTTTCCCGACACCTGGGAGGATCAATCCATCAATGTGTTTGTTGCCCCCGACACAACGCACGGGGCAAGCCTAACAATCACGCGCGATACGCGTGTTTATGGCGAAGATGAAGACGCCTATCTTAAACGCCAGCTTAAAGAATTGGCCAAATCGCTCAAAAATTTTTCTTTGGTCAAAGAGCATGAATTTGAAATGGCTGGCCAAACTGCGAAGGCTGTTGAGGTGCGCTGGCGGAATGAAGGTGATGTGCACGTTCAGTTAATTAGTTTTAAGTTTCTCGACGATAAGATCATTATTTTTACGGGATCATCGACCGGCGTTATGACAGAGGTCGCGCGCAAACATTTTATCGGGATAATGAAACGATTTACCCCCCGCGAACAGTTGGACGTATAGATATGGACGGAACAGCAGTTATGCCGGGGGGCGGTTTTACGACGGCGGCCCAAGTGGGCACCAGGGCACGGCCCAGAGTAACCGGACCGGTGCACATTGATGCCAATGCCGCATCAGCCCGCATCGGGGCGCGAACCCGCAATGGTGGCGAACCTGCAGCGAGAATTACAGACAAAATACAACATTCCCAAGCACTTGCTGGTTTTTTAATTGGGTGTGTTGTTGGCGCTGCTGCTGGGTTTCTAGCAGCGGCGGCGGCTACAGCATTTGTCGCAGCAACTATTGCCACGGGAGGGCTAGCATTATTTGCAGTTGGTTTAGTTGTTGGTGGCGCAGTTGCTATATTTTGCGAAGAAAAAGGAAAATCCATAGGATCAAAAATACCCGGCCCTGTGACTGGTACGGTCGTAACAGGTGCAAACAACATTTCAGATAGCCATGTAAAGATTAATGGGCTTTATGCGGCCCGCGCTGCAACACCGCCCCCGCCCAAACCAAATTGGTTTCAGAAAGCTGTGGGGGCTGTTGTTGGTTTTGCACAAGGTGTTTGGGCCGCTGTTACTGGAGCGGGCAGTTCGACTGGGATGGAACGAGGAGCTCAGTCTGCGGCTGCGGCTGCGGCTCCGTTTCAACCGCCTAACGATCAAGCCCCAGACTTTGATAAAGCAGCCTGTTCGCAGTGCGGCAGCGAACCGCGCGTTGGGCAAGGATCGGAAAAGGTTTTTATCAATGGGCAACCTGCCTCGCGCGCTGGTGACAAAGTTGAATGTGGTGCTAAGATCATTGGTGGCTCCAGCAATGTTTATATTGCCGGCCCGCAAGTAACCACATTGGACATTGATGATGAAATACCATTGTGGGCGGAAGTCTTAGGGTTTGTCATCGGATGTATCAATCCCATTGCTTTGGCGCGTGGTGCTATGAAGCTTGGCGTCAAGGGAATGGTAAGGGGATTGGCAAAAGGCGGGGGAGCATTACTTAAAGGTGGTGCTAGATCTTTAAAAGGCGCTGGATCGCTTGTTAAAGGTTTCGGCAAAATGAGCCGAGGTATCATAAATAATCCTGCAAAATTTATCTCAAGAGTTCTTGACCCTGTAGACCCCGTAACGGGGGCCGTGGTTGATGAGCGTGTTGATTTCTCTTTGCCCGGTCCAATCCCGCTACATCTTATCAGAACCTATAAGAGCAATATCGCACAGCGCGGTCTTGCTGGTCCAGGTTGGATGGACAACTGGAGCGAACGGATACGTATTGACGGTGATGACCTTTGGTATATCCGTCGCGATGGATCGCAAGTTTATTTTCGCAAACCCTCTGCCGCAAAACCTTTGGCAATGAACCTAGATGCACCACATCTGGTTATTTTTATCACAGAACACGGCTATATAATTGAAGATAAAAAACAAAAATTATTCTTTACGTTTGAATCTATATCGCAATCAGAAACCTATTTTACCAAAATTTCCGATTATAATGAAAATACGATTGATATATCACGCGATCAACAAGGGTATCCAACCGATATTATCGATAGTGCGGGCACACATATTCGTGTTGAGCGTGACCCCACATCGGTGCAATTTTTACTTCTTCACGAAACCCAAGAACCGCAAAAAATCGCACAATATTCATTTAATGAACGTGGTCAATTAACTGAAGTTACAGGGTTAGAAGAGGGTTATTTCCGTTACGGATATGACGAGCATAATCGCTTAACATGGTGGGGCGATGCAAACCACGAACTGTATCGGTTTCGATACGATGCCGAGGGGCGCGCAATTGGGGGCGATGGTATTCGCGGGTTTCATATTGGTCATATTGAATATAATCCCGAAAACCGCACATCTATTGTGCACGATAGCTATGGGAAAACAACCTATCTTTATAATGGGCACAATGAAATTGTTGAAACAATTTCCCCAAATGGCAATATTTCTAAAAATATATTCGATGATAACAATAATCTTATTACATCGATTGATGCCCTAAATCGCGAAACGCATTTCGAATACGACCAGCATGGTAACACCAGCAAAATCATATACCCCGACGGCACCAGCCAACAATTCGAATATGATAAAGATTTCAACCTAATCAAAGAAATTGGCATCGACGGAAATGCCGTTGAATACGAAGTTGATACCAAACATCGGGTTACATCCGTTACCTTACCCGATAAATCAAAGGCGTATTTAGAATATACCCCCCACGGATTTACCAATCAAATCCGTTTAGATGATACCATCATCGCGCGCTTGTCGTATTCGGCCAAGGGATTGCTGCAAAACGAAACCAATGCATTAGGCGCTACCAACGCCTATCAATACGACCCCCTGGGGCAATTAACCCACATCAATGATCCGATGGGCGCGGTCACCCGCATGGCCTATGCGCGCAAAAGCTCCGGTCGTTCAGTTTTATCATCTGTGGTCATGCCCGATGGCGAAACAACACGCTATCGCCACGACGCAGAGGGATTATTAACCAGCATCGAAGATGGTGAAGGCCGCATAACCCAAAACGAATACGGCCCATTCGATATTTTGGAAAAAACGATTTTCCCAGGCGGCGAAACATTAACATACGAATATGACCGCGAAACCAAACTTACTGCGGTCATCAACGCCGTGGGGGAACGCTACACCTACGATTATAATGGCGACGGCGCAGTGATCCGCGAAACCGATTTCGCCGGGCGCAAAACCACCTACAAACGCGATGCGGTGGGCAACTGTATCCAAAAAATTGCCCCAGACGGGGCGGTGACCACCTACCATTACGATTGTATGGACCGATTGGTGTGCCAAAAAGTGTTCGATAGCGTTCAACACCTGCGCGAACCATCGCTGCCAACCGAATATATCACCTATACCTACGATCCAATCGGACAGTTGACACAGGTCGCAAACGCCCATTCCACCATCACGTTCGATTATGATGCCCAGGGCCGCGTGACACGCGAAACCCAAAATGGCCAAACCATAGACTACACCTATAACACCCTGGGCCAGGTGGTCGAACGCAAACTGCCCTCGGGGTTAACCGCCACCTATCAATGGGATCAAATCGGCGATCTGGCCGCGATTCAGGTGGGCGATGCCGCGCCGCTGTCCATCACGCGCGATGCCGCCGGGCGCGACGTGTTGCGCCATACCCCCGCCGGATTTACCGAGGCGCGACACTACACCCCTGGGGGCAAGCTGCACACGCAATCCATCGGGCGGGCACAGCCCCCGCACCCACCATCCCCCGGCGCAAACGGGTCCGGCGCCCATCCCCTGCACCCCATGCACCAAACACATCGCACCTATACGTGGAACCGCGCCTTTAACCCGATCGGGATTTTGGATTCGCATTGGGGCCAAAAGACATTCCGCTATAACGCCAACGCACAGGTAAGCGATGTGCGCCACGGCGGCCTTCGCGCGGGCAATGCGCAGGCGACGGCGGCGGAGCGGTTCGCCTATGACGCGCGGTTCAACATCGCGCAGGCGCACACAGATGTCGACGGGTGGGCGCATCTGGCCACCGGGGCGGCGGCGGGCGCGGCGCATGGGGGCGCGCGGCACTATGCGCGCGGCGGGCTGATCACCGATTTCATCGCCGGGTCCGGCCACAGGGTGCA
>CALFSY010000040.1 GCA_937916365.1 uncultured Jannaschia sp.
GCGATTGTGCGCCGGTGGGTTGAAAGGGCAGGTTGGCCAAAACCTTATCCCGCAATCGCCCATCCCCCTGTGTGACCACACCCGGCCGGCGCCGCGCCTTGGCCCGGGCAAGCGCAAGCGTGAGCTGATGCGCGAACAATTCGTCAAAGGCCAGGCGTTCGCGTGCCTTGGTCGTGGGCAAAAGATCGCTGGCATGTTTCGGGTGGTGGGCCGTATGGATCGCCGCACGCCAGGCCGGCCATTGTTTTTCATCACACAATGGTAAATCAATCCATTCACCCAAATGCGGCACATGCGCCAAGGCAGATGCCATGGCACGGGCCACACCCTTTTGCGTTAATCCTTGCGACAGGGGATAGACGGGTTCAAAATCGGGAATGGTGGCGGCATCCTGCGGTGGCAGCACATGATCGGGGTGGGCCATTTGGGCAATCCCATCAAACAAATCAACCTTGCCCGAGACAACCCGCCGTTCGCCAACGGGCAAAATTTGCGCCAGATACGGCGCCCGCGCGTGAAAAAAGATAAGTTGGAAACTGGTCTTTGCGTCTTCAACCTCTACACGATAGGGGCCGCGCCCCGCAGGTTTGTGATGGCGGCCCACTGTCACCTCAACAGTGGCCACCCCAGGCAATGCAATATCTTGGATCGAACTTTGGCGGCGCCGATCAACCCCGTTGGTGGGCAGGGTAAGAATCAAATCTTTGGGGATTTTAACCTCAATTCCGGCAAAATGTTCGGCGGTTTTGGGGCCCACACCCTCCAACGATGTCAGATCGGCAAACAATGGCCACAAATAATCGGGGCGCCCGGCCTGCCCCATGGTTACACAGCACCGATCAACGTGCGCCAGGCGTCTTCATCAATGGTTTCAACCCCCAAATCCGCCGCCTTTTTCGCCTTTGACCCCGCACCAGGGCCTGCAACCACCAAATCGGTTTTTGCAGATACCGTGCCCGATACCTTTGCGCCCATGGCCTCGGCCCGGGCCTTGGCCTCGGCCCGCGTCATTTTTTCCAACGTGCCGGTAAATACGACAGTTTTGCCGGTTAAAACGCTGTGCTGTGTCACCGGCGCCGATGTCGCTTCTATGCTAAGCTGCGCATACAAACGTTCGATCGACGCGCGCTCGGCCCGTTGATGAAACGCTGTGATCAGGGAAACCGCCGCCACCGCCCCAATGCCGTCGATCCCGGTTAGATCGTCCCAGGCGGCGCGGGCCAGTGGCGTAATACCGGCCCATGCACGCGCCCGCGCGGCGACCAGATCGGCGCGACGCCCTTGGTCGGTGGCAGCTTGGCGTTCGGTTG
This sequence comes from uncultured Jannaschia sp., assembly GCA_937916365.1. Classification (GTDB taxonomy): domain Bacteria; phylum Pseudomonadota; class Alphaproteobacteria; order Rhodobacterales; family Rhodobacteraceae; genus JANSYL01. The sequence goes on from CALFSY010000040.1 coordinate 1,311, forward strand.
CCATGGCGGCCTCGGCCGCGCGGTGGGCCTCTGCTGCGGGGCCTGCGGCATCAATCGTTTCAACGAACGGGGCCCAAGCGCCGTAATGGCGGGCTAGGTCCGTGGCCGCGACCTCCCCCACATGGCGGATACCGAGCGCGAAGATCACGCGATGCAAGGGGATGCGCCGTTTTTCGTTGATCGCGTCAAACAGGTTGCGCGCCGATTTTTCGCCCCACCCTTCGCGGTTTTTCAACTGTTGCAGGCCGTTGCCATATCGCGCCTCTAATTCAAAAATATCCACCGGCTCTTTGATCCATCCGTCTTTGTAAAATGCCTCAACCTGTTTGGCGCCCAGACCTTCGATGTCAAACGCCGCACGAGACACGAAATGTTTCAACCTCTCCACCGCTTGGGCGGGGCAGATTAAACCACCGGTGCAGCGGCGCACGGCATCGCCGTCTTCGCGCACCGCGTCAGACGCACACTCTGGGCATCTCGTGGGAAACTGGAATGGTTCTGATCTTTCGGGTCGTTTTGATAGATCAACATCGGCCACTTTGGGGATCACATCACCGGCGCGATAAACCTGCACCCAATCGCCCACGCGAATATCGCGACCCTCCCGAATCGGCGCGCCATTTGAATCGCGGCCCGCGATATAATCTTCGTTATGCAATGTCGCGTTCGACACCACCACGCCCCCCACTGTGACCGGTGCCAACCGTGCAACGGGGCTTAACGCGCCGGTGCGGCCCACTTGGATGTCGATCCCCTCAACCCGCGTCCACGCCAATTCGGCGGGAAATTTGTGTGCCACCGCCCACCGCGGCGTGGTTGACCGCAGACCAAGCCTGTGTTGCAGGGCCAAATCGTCAACCTTATACACCACACCATCAATATCATAGCCCAGCGTCGCGCGCGCCTGTTCGATGGTGGCATAGTGGTTTAACATGTCGTCCACAGTTGTGCACACTTGCGTCAAAGGGTTGGTTTGAAACCCCAATGCCGCCAATCGCGCCAAAGCGCCGTGTTGTGTATCGGCCAGGGGGATGCTGACCTGACCCCAGGCGTAGGCAAAGAATTTTAAGGGCCGCGCGCGGGTAATCACGGCGTCAAGCTGTCGCAATGATCCGGCGGCGGCATTGCGCGGATTGGCAAAGGGTTTTGCCCCACTTTCGGCCTGACGCGCGTTGAGTGCTGCAAAATCGGCGTGCGTCATGTAAATTTCGCCGCGCACCTCGACCACATCAGGGATGGGGCCGGGCGCGGCGGCCAAATCGGTGGGAATATCGCGCACCGCACGTGCGTTTTCCGTCACGTTTTCGCCCACCATGCCATCGCCGCGTGTGGTGGCCCCAACCAATCGCCCCTGTTCATAGCGCAGCGATAGGGACAAACCGTCAATCTTAGGCTCTGCCGTGAATACCACCGGCGCCTCAGTGGTAAGGCCCAGATAACGGCGCGTGGCGGCGACAAATTCGCGCACATCCGCCGCGTCAAAGGCATTAGATAACGATAACATGCGTTCGGTGTGTGGAACTTTGGCAAATGTGTCCAAAGGCGCGGCGCCCACCGCATCGGTGGGGCTATCGGCGCGTTTAAGGTGGGGAAACCGCGCCTCTAACGCCATGTTTTCGCGTTTTAGTGCGTCATAGTCCGCATCATCCATGACGGGTGCATCGTTTTGGTGATAGGCCACATTTGCATCCGCCAACACCTGCGCCAAATCAGCCAGCCGTGCCTTGGCCGCGCCCTCATCAAAGGGCGGGGATGTCTCGGGTGCGTCACCAAATGCGTGCGTCATGTTTTCCCCCCTGCACCATCATCGGCGCGTTTAGACAGCGGCGCATGGTTATGGTATTGGGCATTGGGCAAAGAATCTCAAGCGTTCGGTGCCGCATAAATGAAACGGGGCCGACCTTGGGGCTTGCCCCGCCCATGGGTTTGTCGCATGTCGCACACAGCAACACCATAGCATCATATCGCAAACGTAAGCGAAGGAAGAGGCCCATGCCCGAGGATATCCTGAACACATTCACCACCGGCCCCGATGAAAAGGGCCGATTCGGGATGTATGGTGGGCGTTTTGTATCCGAAACGTTAATGCCGCTGATCCTGGAGCTGGAGCGCCAATACACGCACGCAAAAACCGACCCATCGTTTTGGGATGAGATGCACGATTTATGGGCCAACTATGTGGGACGTCCGTCGCCGCTATATTTTGCCGAACGCTTGACCCAACACCTAGGCGGGGCAAAGATTTATTTCAAACGCGATGAGCTCAACCACACCGGCGCGCATAAAATTAACAATGTTTTGGGGCAGGTTTTGTTGGCCCGGCGCATGGGTAAAACCCGAATCATCGCCGAAACCGGCGCGGGCCAACACGGCGTGGCCACCGCAACGGTGTGCGCGAAATTCGGGTTGGACTGTATTGTTTACATGGGCGCCACCGATGTGGAACGCCAGGCGCCCAATGTGTTTCGCATGAAACTGTTAGGGGCCACCGTGGTGCCCGTGACCTCAGGCCGCGGCACGTTAAAGGATGCCATGAACGACGCCCTGCGCGATTGGGTCACCAACGTGCACGACACGTTTTATTGCATCGGCACAGTCGCCGGGCCGCACCCCTACCCCGCCATGGTGCGCGATTTTCAAGCCATCATCGGCAAAGAGGCGAAGGAGCAGATGATGACCGCCGAGGGGCGTTTGCCCGATACCTTGGTTGCGGCCATCGGCGGTGGGTCAAACGCGATGGGATTGTTCTATCCGTTCCTGGATGATCGCACGGTGCGCATCATAGGGGTAGAGGCCGGCGGCAAAGGTGTGAACGCGGATATGGAACACTGCGCGTCGCTGACCGGCGGGCGCCCCGGCGTGTTGCATGGCAACCGCACGTATCTATTGCAAGATACCGATGGCCAGATTTTAGAGGGGCATTCGATTTCCGCCGGCCTGGATTACCCGGGCATCGGGCCAGAACACGCCTGGCTACACGATACCGGCCGGGCGGATTATGTGGCAATCACCGATGCAGAGGCGTTGGAAGCATTCCAACTGTGTTGCACGACCGAGGGGATCATTCCCGCGTTGGAACCCGCCCATGCGCTGGCCCACGTGGCCAAAATCGCCCCTGATCTGCCGCACGATCACATCATTATCATGAACATGTGCGGCCGCGGCGATAAGGATATTTTTACGGTGGCAAAGGCATTGGGGATAGAGATGGGG
>CALFSY010000041.1 GCA_937916365.1 uncultured Jannaschia sp.
CGCGGAGAGCGCGTCATGACCCCCGCTCGCGATCTGCACATCGGATCATGCCGATTGATCTTGGGCGATGCGTTGGCGGTGTTGCCAACGTTAGGCGCGCAAGCGGCGTTGTGCCTAACCGATCCGCCGTATCCGTTAACATCAGGCGGGGCGCGCACTGGGGAATTGGGTGGGTGTCTGGGTAGGGCGGTGTATGACAATTCTGGGCGGTTGTTTGAAACCGTGCCATGGGAAGCCATGGCGCGCCCGATCTTTGCGGCGCTGGCCCCGAACGCCAATGCCGTTGTTATGACCAACGATCGGCAAATGGGGGCCGCGCGGGCCGCGTTTGAGGCGGCAGAATTTGGGTTTCATCGCCTGTTGGTATGGAACAAGGGGGGGGCGACCCCCAACCGATACTATCGCCAGACCTGTGAGTTTGCGCTGTTTTTATACAAAGGCCGCGCCCGCACAATCACCAATCCGGGCGATTCAGCGTTGATGTATGTGCCGCACCAGGATGTGTCGCAGCATTTTGCCGGATCGGTGGGCGTGGCCCACCCTACGGAAAAGCCCGTGACCCTGATGGAACGTTGGATTGAAAATTCCACCGATTCCGGTGGGGTGGTGATTGATCCATTCATGGGATCAGGATCAACCCTGGTGGCCGCCGCGCAGCGGGGGCGGCGGGCGATTGGTATCGAAAAAGACCCCCATTGGTTTGAAATGGCCTGCGCCCGCGTGACTGCTGCGGTCACCCAAACGCAGGAGCGTCTGGATTTTGATCGGATCCCCGCATGAGCGCGCGTGCCCCCGCCACGACCGCCAAACGGGCCTCGCCGTCGGGGCGGCCCTTGGCCGTGGCGGCAGAGCGGTGTTTGGTCACCACGTGTGTGGCGATCACTGTGCCGATCGTGCAGGAGTCGATGTTTGAGACGTTTTTGGGTGTGATCCGCGATGTGCTGCCTGATTGTGCGATGTGTTCTTGGGCGGTGATCCCGCTGCGCGAAGCGGCAATAGCGTTGATTGAGGCCCACCCAGGGCCGCCCCGCAGTAAGGCGCTTTGCAATCTAAAATATAAGGTTTGTTTATACTACCAGGCCGCAGCGGTGGATCAATTTGACGTGTGGCGCGACCTGCAATCACGAGTAACGTTATGACAGTGCCGGACGATCCACGTTTGTTGGCTGCACGCGCCCTGCCCATGGCCGAGGTGGTGGATCGCTTGGGCATTCAAGGGTTGCGGCCTACCGGCACCGAATTGGTGGGCCCGTGCCCTTTGTGCGGCGGGCGCGATCGGTTTGCCATTAACCTGTTTAAACAGGTGTTTAATTGCCGTCAATGCGACCTGCGGGGCAAGGGGCAAATTGATCTGGTCAAAGGGGTTTTAGGGATAGAGTTCAAAGAGTCGCTACAGTGGCTGTGCGGGGATCGCCCAGCGCAGGTCGATCAGGCCGCGTTGGACAGGCGGCGCCGCAACGCCGCCGCCGTCGATCAGAAACAGAAGGACGCGCAAGAAAAATACCG
>CALFSY010000042.1 GCA_937916365.1 uncultured Jannaschia sp.
TGCCACCGGGGCCATCACCTGCGCAATGTCTTGCGCCAACATTGCTTTGACATCCGCCGCCGTCATCATTCGGCCAAATCGGCCCTCGGCCATATTGGCCGTCACCCGCACCGCAGTATCCACGCCCATGTCGGACGCGATCAAAAGCTCTTCAAGGCTTTCCAACATGGCGTCATCTAATGCCCGCCGCGGGGCACGGGGTGCAGACCGCCCAATCCAACGCCCCAACATATGCGGTTTTTCCATTTTTTCTGCAGCGGGCGATCCTGCATCGGGGGGGGCCTGGGGCACAGATGCGGCATCCACATTGCCCGTATCTGCCACGGGCGGGGGTGGTTCGGATGCCTCTGCAAGGATGGTTTCAATCCCCTGATCGATCTTTGAGGCAGATTTGAACATCCTGTCTTTGAGCTTTTGAAAAAAGGTCATGGCACCTGCCCGATTGCAACGCCATGGCGACCGGCCAAATCACAAAAAAATTGCCACGCCACGCGCCCGGACCGACCACCGCGCGTGGCCTGCCATTCCACGGCTTCGGCGCGCAAAGTTGTTTCATCAACAACCATACCATAAGCGGCACAATAACCATAGATCATGGCCAGGTAATCATCCTGCGAACACGGGTGAAACCCAAGCCACAGGCCAAATCTATCGGACAAACTAACCTTTTCTTCGACCGCCTCTGATGGTGATATGGCCGAGGAACGTTCGTTTTCAATCATGTCGCGCGGCATAAGGTGCCGCCGGTTTGACGTGGCGTAAAACAAAACGTTATCCGGGCGTCCCGCAACACCGCCGTCAAGCACCGCTTTCAACGATTTGTAGTGTTGATCGTCATGAGAAAACGACAAATCATCGCAAAATAAAATCACCCGCATGGGGGCTGTGCGCAACAGTGACAAAAGCCTACCGATCGAAGGCAAATCTTCGCGCAGAATTTCAACCAAAATTAAATCCGGGGCCTCGGCGCGGATCGCGGCGTGAACCGCCTTTACCAACGACGATTTGCCCATTCCCCGCGCGCCCCACAAAAGCGCGTTGTTCGCGGGCAGGCCCCGGGCAAATTGGCGCGTATTGGCCAATAATGTATCCCGCGCGCGATCAATCCCTAATAGCAACGGCAGCGCCACACGATTAACCTGTGCCACGGGGGTCAGGCGATCAGGATCGGCATCCCACACAAATGCCTCTGCCACCGCCCAATCGGGGGCGGCGACCGGGGGCGGGCGTAAACGCTCTAACGCTTCGGCAATGCGGATTAAGATGGCCTTTTTGGGGGGCATGGGATGGGTGGATGCGTTGTGTGGTTGTTAAAATTCTTCGTCGGTGTCCAAAATACCTTCGGCCCGTAACTGGGTGTTACGGCGAAATTCGACCAAACGAACCAGTTGGATGGAAATTTCATACAGTCCATAAACCACCACAAACAGAATAATTTGGGTAATCACATCGGGCGGGGTGACCAGAGCCGCGAGGGTTAAGATGCCCACCACGGCCCATTTACGAACATTGCCCAACCCCTCGGCGGTGACCAACCCCGCCTTTCCCAAAAGCGTCAACAGCACGGGCAACTGAAAACACAAACCAAACGCAAAGATGAATTTTAGCGCCAAATCCGTCGATTCGCGGATCGACCCCAAAAACACCGTGCGCAACTGCGTTGTTTCTTCGGACACGGCGGGTGGATCAGACCCCAGGATATAGCTGGTCAAAATTGGGATTGCATCGGCAAATCCGATGAAAAAATTCATCGCCAACGGGGTAACAACATAATGTGCAAAAGACGCACCCATGAAAAACAACACCGGTGAGGCAACCAAAAACGGCAGAACGGCATTTTTTTCCGACGCATACAGACCTGGTGCCACAAATCGCCAAAGTTGATGCGCGATAATGGGAAACGACACTGCGAAACCTGCGATGATAGAAATACGGATTAAAACGAAAAATTGTTCCTGCGGGGCGGTAAAAATCAATTCCGGGCTTTGCCCGCGTGCGATTAAAACATCAATCAAAGGGCGCTGGATAAACCCAAGAATGGGCTGGGCCACCGCGAACATGGCCACCATGGCAATCACAAACGCCAAAACAGATCGGATAAGGCGCGTGCGCAATTCCGCCAAATGTTCGATCAAAGGGGCGGCGGTGTCCTCAATTTTATCCTCAACGTTCATGTTTGGTCGGTTCCTACATGACGGGGGATCGGTTCCACCACACCAGGATCGGGGATGGTATCGGCGGCGACAGCACGTGCATCTGGCTGATGGGCACCATCGTTTTCAAGGCGCGTATCCGATTGTGATGTCTGCGTTTGGGTGGCGGCATTTTTTTCGGCGATGATTGCCGCATCACGATCACGGCGGCGGGCGGTGGCAGCATCGCGCCAGGTTTTTTGTTCGGCCGCTTTTTGTTCGGCCATTTTACGGGTTTCTGACCCTTCTTCGTATTTTGTGGGATCAATATCGTCAAAAACGTCGTTTAACGCATCCATCCCCATTTTTTTGGGATTGGTATATTTTGAAACATTAGACAGATCACGTTTTAGATCGCTCATACCGCTTTCTTCGGCGGCATCGTCCATGGCGCGTTGAAAATCTTTGGCCATGGCGCGGATACGGCCGGTAAATTGGCCAAACCGCCGGAACATCATGGGCAAATCTTTTGGTCCCACGACGATCAACGCCACGATCCCAATAACCAATAATTCCATCCAGCCAATGTCAGGCATGGCGGTATACCCCTAATGTCCGTGTCACAGACCCGTGGCGTGGCGATTTAGGCGATGTCACGTTCGCGATCTGGGGTGACGTCGCGCGCGGTTGACCCATCGCCGGTATTTTCAGCGGTGGTATTGGCCGAGGCATCTTCGATTTCTGTCGTCGAATCCTTTACCCCGCGCTTGAACGCGGTAATGCCTTTGCCCACCTCGCCCATCAGGCTGGCGATTTTGCCACGCCCAAATAACACCAACACCACAACCGCGATGAGTAAAAGACCCGCAGGCCCAATATTATTTAACATTTCCATCTCCCTTCGTCGCGCGACACTGCCCAGATGCCGCCGCGCAGCCTACAACATTTCATTACCACAAATATGGTGTCCTATCGGTGGATCAAAGCCCCAAAACACATTTTAGCAAGAATTAGGGCCGCCTGGGAAATACAAAACACCTGTCGCGACGCACCGTCAACCAAAGCGGCATACCGGGTTTGGGTAAAAAAACGGCGGGCACGGTGGCTTTTATACGACTACCGTCAAAATCCATCCGGAATTCCACCAAACTTTCGTGGCCCATAAAACGGGCGCGGTCAACCACACCGCGCGCCGGGGTGCCGTCTTGGGCGGTGGGATTAGGGCCGCGGCCACCGCGGTCAAAATCAATTTTGACATGCTGTGGGCGAAATACAATGTCGACGTCGGTGCCATCGGGTAATCCTGGGGCCAGAAATTGGCCAAATGCTGTATTGGTTAACGCACCCTGAACACGACCCTGTAAAATGTTGACATCGCTAAAAAATGCAGCGGCGTCGCGGTCGCACGGCGCATTATAAATGTTATAAGGCGCACCTTTCTGCACAATTTCCCCATCGCGCATCAACGCAATCTGATCGGCCATGCGCATCGCTTCTTCTGGTTCATGGGTGACCAAAACCACCGCTGTGCCTTCCTCTTTCAACAGATGCAGCGTTTCGTCGCGGATCCCATCACGCAAACGGTTGTCGAGCCCTGAAAACGGTTCGTCCATCAACATGATCCGTGGGCGTGGCGCCAAGGCGCGGGCCAAGGCCACGCGTTGTTGTTGCCCGCCCGATAGGGTGTGGGGGGCCTTATCCGCCCATGCCATCAAATCAACCCGCGCCAATAAATCCCGCACACGTTTTGCAATATCAGATTTTGGACCGATCAAACCAAAGCCCACGTTTTGCGCCACTGTCAGGTGCGGGAATAATGCAAAATCCTGAAAAATTAGGCCAACGCGCCGTGCCTCGGGCGGCAAATGGATCGTGGCGTCTGACAAAACCTCATCATCGGCGATAACTGCGCCCGCCACTTGGCGTTCGATCCCCGCAATCACCCGCAGCGTTGTGGATTTCCCGCACCCAGAGGGGCCAAGAAGGCACATAACCTCGCCCCCCTGCACCTCAAACGATACGTCCCGCACCACCGCGCGTCCATCAAACTGGCATGTGATATTTTGAACCTGAAGCCTTAGGGGCGGCATGGGTGGAGAAATCCGATAAATTTGCTCAGAAATCGGCAAGTAACATTGCGGCTAAGTGCGTTCAAGATCAGGCGTTGCGCACCGTGCGGTTGGCGATGGCCCAAACATGGCCAACATCCCTGCCTAGACAGGGCGTAAATCGAACGTTGTTTCGGCCAAGATACGGCCATTAATTTGTAACGCCATCCTGTGTTGACCGGGCACCAAGGTATAGGTCGTTGCATCCCCTTTGAACGTGTGATTTTTGGATATAGTCAAAGGTTGGCCTGGGGAAATCTGGGTTTGTTTCAATTTATGCACTTTGGCGCTTTCCCGTCCGCCGGGGCGTTTGAACCAGACAACATAATCCACCAAAACCGGTGTTGGCACAGATGCGGTTAGCGTCGCA
>CALFSY010000043.1 GCA_937916365.1 uncultured Jannaschia sp.
ATGGCACAAAAGATAGGGGTAACAACAATGCTGCTTGAGGTCGGGGTGCATAATATAGCGGCGCGGTCGCTTTATGCCACGCTTGGGTTTCGTGAAGTGGCGCGACGCCCCGCATATTATCGCCATTCAAATGGACAACGTAGCGACGCTTTGCTTATGTTGCGCCTACTTTCATGATGTGGTCAACCGTGGCGCCATTCACCGCCTGGATTTCGTTCAATGTTCAATCCAAATAAATCCGGTTGACCCCAACCTTCGGTTTTGCGCTTAATTCGCACAGGGAATCGACAATGATCTTTAGCAGATCTAAGATCTGGGTCGGTATATGCACACGGATTAATCTTATTTGGGAGAGATACCATGACCACACCTAAACATCTTTTCGGGGCGGCAGCATTAGCGATGCTTGCAACGGGTGCCTGGGCGGATGGCCCCGCAATTATTTTTGACTTAGGCGGTAAATTTGATCGATCTTTTAACGAAGCGGCCTTTAACGGTGCAGAACGTTGGCATGGGGAAACCGGCGAAACGTACCGTGAGATTGAACTTCAATCCGATGCACAACGTGAACAGGCCATGCGCCGTTTGGCCGAGGCAGGATCAAACCCAATTGTTATGGCCGGCTTTAACCAAGCCTCTACGTTAGAGGTTGTGGCCCCTGATTATCCAGATACGACATTTGTTATCATTGATGGTGTGGTCGATGCCCCCAATGTCCGTTCCGTCGTATTTTCAGAACACGAAGGCTCTTACCTGGTTGGGATGTTGGCCGCCATGTCCTCGGAAAGCGGGGTTGTGGGATTTGTCGGCGGTATGGATATTCCGCTTATTTCACGATTTGCATGTGGGTATGCCCAAGGGGTTGTGTCCGTGAACCCTGACGCGACTGTGATTGCAAACATGACCGGCACAACCCCCGCAGCATGGAATGATCCCGTGCGTGGTGGGGAATTAACGCGCGGTCAAATCGCACGGGGGGCTGATGTAGTATATGCGGCTGCCGGCGGCACGGGATTGGGCGTTTTACAAGTGGCCGCCGACGAAGGGATCTATTCCATCGGGGTGGATTCAAACCAAAACCATCTGCATCCGGGGTCGGTTCTAACATCAATGCTGAAACGTGTTGATGTTGCTGTTCACGACGCATTTTCCAGCGGTGATGCCGTGGAAACCGGTTTGTTTGTCTTTGGTTT
>CALFSY010000044.1 GCA_937916365.1 uncultured Jannaschia sp.
CTTTGTGTCTGTGCGCCGCCTCGGGTCGCTTTTTCAGCGCCACAGCGCGCTGACCCCGTAAAATCTACACACCCCATCACACCAAAGCGGTGCGGTAAGGGCATAGAGCATAAAATGTTTTTTGAGGAATGCTAACGATGGCCGCATGGTCTTGGCGGCGCACAGACTTGCAGTTTCGCATCCTGAACAAAGGCCCCCTATTTCCTGCCATCTTCATAAACTCTTTGGGCTTCAACGCAGGTTCCATGCGCGAGAAGCGTTAAAAGCGTCCAGTTTGATTGAGCGGAAAGAGGAAAGAGGGAAAACTGGTAGGCACTTTTGGACCGGCGTTGACAACACCTCAAGGCAGTCCTTGTTCATTGCACAACCCAACCTTTTTGCAACGGTTTTTGGGGGTAAATGATATCAAGGGCTTGGCTGTCGCAAAACTTTGATGCAAAATGACCCCATGAAAATCGGCTATGCACGTGTCTCAACAACCGATCAAAACCCCAATGCACAACGCGATGCGTTGAACGCCGCGGGATGTGACAAGATCATCACCGAAACCATATCCGGGGCTTCGACCAAGCGCCCCAAGTTCGATAAACTGGTGGCACACCTGGAGACCGGTGATGTGCTGACCGTTTGGCGCCTAGATCGGGTTGGCCGATCCCTGCAACACTTGCTCAACGTTGTGGACGGGTTAAAGGCGCGGGGAATTGGATTCCAATCCTTGAACGAAACCATCGATACAACAACGGCCAATGGGGAGTTGATCTTTCACCTCTTTGCCGCCCTCACACAGTTCGAGCGGTCTTTGATTGTCGAGCGAACGCAAGCCGGATTAAACGCCGCCCGCAAGCGCGGCGTTCGCATTGGGCGGCCACCGGCATTGACAAAGCACCAAATCTCCCATGCCCAAAAACTGATTGACGGAGGCGAGCGCCCCTCGGCCGTGGCCGTCTCACTCGGGGTGGACCGCGCAACCCTGTATCGCGCCTTGAAAGCACACGCGGCTTAGCCAATTTTAATCGGGGCCTTGGTTATGGCGGGACCGTCTTTGTCCACACATTCCATTCGGTGTCTTTGAGCGTGCTAGACCAAACATCAATAATTGTGGCCTGCTCCGACATTGTGGCCTAGTTTAAGAGGGCAACGTCACCTGTCTTAAAAATTTTATAAAACAATTCCTCTGGTATCAAACTGAACGCCCGCAATATCGAAAAGCTGTTCTCAGACTACTGCGTTAAGGTCGGGAAGGTGTAACCATGAAATACTGTTCACACTGACAAAAACAGACATACGCAAAGCACAAGATGCCAGCTTGAAGCGTAGCGCCAGCGTCGCCCGTAAAATCGCCAATTTTTCCCATCCTGTTCTCAAACCTGACACGATGGACAAAGCCCGGAGACATGCGAACGGCCTAGACCTCTACGGGATTGAGCAAGAGTTCTGGGCTTATTGGGAACGGTTGGGAAAACCAGAATTTGACAAAGGCGCTGACGCGGCTTTAATTGGGTTTGTGAAGAAAAAAAGCGCGTGAAATGGAGTTTTTATGCTTAAAATGACAAAATCCATATTGATGGCATTAGGTGTTATTTTTATATTTGTAATGTTATATGCCTATATATTAGATAATTTCAAATGGGGGAAAGACATTGCACGCACAATTATTTATTTCGATACCCCTGTGGATAATGAATATATGATTGGGCTTCATAGTTTCATGTATCGCATACCAGAAATTAATTGTAGCGATATAAGCGGTGATGATTTTAACTGTGAAATAGGCAGTGGTACAGAAATTAACTTCACTACACAAAGTGCCGTAATATACTCTGATTTAAAATACACATTTCCACAACTTAGGCATTCTCTACCCTTAGATCACGTTCAGGCAATTAATTCAATTTCCGATTACTTTGAAGGAAATCATCGCATAGAGCCAACTTATTATAGTGGAATGGATTTTGATATAGAACCCGGATAACTAAACAGCATCTATACCACGATAAGAATGATGTATCACTAGTCTAGTTATATGTGGAGCGTATCCTTTCTCTCGTTGCAAAGCATACCATGATTTTATTCCCTTAGAAGGGTCCGATCTGCTTCTGCCGAACTCAACGACATCTGGGGTATCAATGCCGAACAAATCATAAAATAAAAACAATAGATCAATATCATACTTGTTTGATTGTTCACAATAACAGTAGTTGGTAGCGACAATAGCTACTCCAAAACAGATCAGTTATCGTTAATTCGACCACGCAATCCTGTTTCTATCAGACACTGATTGCGAATCTCGTATATGGTGTTGAATAACTCAACAGCACGCGGCCCGGTCTGCTGAGCATTAAAGCGCATTTCTGAAACAGTATTATAATTCGGGTACCCCGTATCTGGAATAATACGCTTTATCATTTGCCAATTTCTTGACTGATATAATCCAGTACCCCGTGCCAAATTATCGGCACATCTATTTAGTTCCATACATTCAGGGCCGCCTAAAGGATCCGCGTCTAATTTTATTGAACATTCTGTTAGTAGATTATTTGAAAAAAGATTAACTGGTATCGCCCCAACGGTTACAAGATTGCATGAGACAAGAAGTGAGCTACATATTGCTGCAACATAAAACTTTATCATATCACAGCCTCTACGTCAGACCGAACATAAGGAAACATCTCAATAGCTTTTCCGTGTTCAATGCCAGAACCATCAACATAAGGATGGTTAGCATCGGCATTGGGGCAGTTCCCCCAAACCCCTCCAGCTAAGGCTATAAGGTTATCGCGGCCTCTGCCCGCCCGTTCATAATCCACATAAACATTCAGCCATTTTTTAACGCCGCTTGGTTTTGGTTGATCTGCGCGCGGACCGCCCCTCGAGACAGGATCAAGCGTTACTACGAGTTCTATTTCTTTTCCTACACCCGAAAGCTCTCTGGAAATATCCATTACCGTATCACCGCCATATGAATGTCCAACAAGCACCACTTTTTGTCCTTGTGTCATCCAATGTAACGCTAAAGCTTTGACTTGTGGACCTGTCTGCCACGCCCCGTAGCCTATGTCTTGGATATCTTCGTGCGAACCATCATATCGTCGAAATACGCCATTTAATAACGCGCCTGTTTCAGGATCGCCCGCACCTCCAACAAACATTACGAGGGGCTGAAATCGACGACACGGCGCAATACCATCGCTATCATGCGGGCAGTCTGGGTCAATTTCTCCAAGCAGGTTAACGTCTAGCTCGTTGGGTTTGATGAACAGGTTGTCATGGATGCGGTCTGTTGGCACAATAAGTACCTTAGATCCTAGAATGTTAGACATTTTCAGCTTCCCTTTCCTTATTCATGAATTTTTCAAATATCTTCAACTGTGCTTTGGCGCGTTTTTGACCATAACGAAATATCTTACGGGTTTTCTCTTGCTCATCACTATGCAGCATCTTGCGCAAATAGTCATGCAAAGGATCATCGGCACAACCTGCACCTAGAACGAATGTATGCGAAAGCAGGACAACAGCCCCAAAACGGCGTTCATCTTCTGCAAAATGTTTCTTTGCCAAAGTGTTACATATATCAATCAACCCGTGAAGCTGCTTTTCTGATATGCTCCGCGCACGCTCTGGAAAAAGCTGCAATACCTGATCAACAGCCTTGTTTTCCTGCGCCAAAGATAAAACCTGTTCCTCGTCCTGCTCGGCAATCCGCTTCAAGGCGCGCGCATAGTTTTCACATTTCTGCCCGTATATTTCATCACGCTTTCTAAAAATTTGAGTTTTCAGTTCAGTCATACGCAAATAGCAGGGTTTGTTTTGTGAAAGTGCCGCGCCTGCCTCTGGATAAAGAATATCCTCGTCAAACCTTGTTCCAAGCAGAATGGCTGCCATGAGATAGGTTTCTTTGGAGTAACTTTTTGCAAAGCGATGATGACGGAAACGCCGTGCAAGATGCTCTGAAAACTCGACTTTCAAATCATCGTTTAAAGTGCGTGCTACATCTTTGTAATCTCTCTCAAGAAGACCACGTACGTATTTTCCTTGATATTGAATCGCGAGTTTTTCTTTCCATTCATTCGTAAGAATGAATGGAGCTGATTGTTTTTCCTGCTTATCAGTTATTGATAAAACATGCGCTGAATTGGGCCTGAGATTATAAATCTTATCGTTTGACGATACAAAAAACCGCACGATGCGATCTTTGTTACGATCTATCGCATCCCTATCGGGTAAATCCCAGAATCTATAGAAGTGCCACTTTCCGTCTTCATCTTGAATCTTTGTAAACTTCCTGAAATGCTTCCAGAGTGTGTCGAAGTCGGAACGTGAACGAATGTAGATACCCGGTTCCTTGTGCCATAGATGCACAGATGTCATATGGTCGGGCATTTCAGGCACATATGTGAACAGGCGCCGCGTGAAGCTACTTTCTGGAACCAACTCGATAATATAAGGGGCAACGTCCTTTAAGTCCTCTGCGGCCTCCCCTTTGAACAGACACCTGTAAGGAAGCTCGCATTTCTCTATTTCATCAAATCCCCACTG
>CALFSY010000045.1 GCA_937916365.1 uncultured Jannaschia sp.
TTCATCAGCGCCCTGGCCGAAACCAACCGCCCGCCCTTTGATTTGCCCGAGGCAGAATCGGAATTGGTGGCCGGATATCAGGTGGAATATTCCTCAACCCCATTTTTGCTGTTTATGGCCGGTGAATACATCGCCATCTTTTTGATGTGCGCGTTGATGTCGCTGCTATTTTTTGGTGGCTGGTTGTCACCCATCCCTGGTTTGCCGGATGGCGCGGTGTGGATGGTGGCGAAAATGGGGTTCTTTTTCTTTCTGTTCGCGATGGTCAAGGCGGTTGTGCCACGGTACCGCTACGATCAACTGATGCGATTGGGGTGGAAGGTGTTTTTGCCCATGTCGTTGGTGTGGGTGGTTTTGGTGGCATTCTTTGCCAAATTCGGAGCGTTTGGCGGGGCCTATGCCCGATGGGTTGTGGGGGGATAGATATGTTTATCAAACAAAGCCGACAGGGATGGATATGACACAAATTGATTACACCCGCGCGGCGAAGTATTTTCTGTTAGCTGATATTTTTAAGGGCTTTCGCCTGGGCCTAAAATATTTTTTCGCGCCTAAGGCCACGGTAAACTATCCGCACGAAAAAGGGCCGCTTAGCCCACGATTTCGCGGCGAACACGCCCTGCGGCGCTATCCCAATGGCGAAGAACGCTGCATCGCGTGTAAATTGTGTGAGGCAATTTGCCCTGCACAAGCCATTACCATTGACGCCGAACCGCGCGAAGATGGCAGCAGGCGCACAACCCGCTATGACATCGACATGACAAAATGTATCTATTGCGGATTTTGCCAAGAGGCCTGCCCAGTGGATGCCATTGTCGAAGGCCCGAATTTTGAGTTTGCCACCGAAACGCGTGAAGAGCTGTTTTATGATAAAGAAAAACTGCTCGACAATGGAGATCGGTGGGAGGCTGAGATCGCCCGCAACCTGGAATTGGACGCGCCGTATCGATGAAACACCCCCCCGCAAATAAAAAGGTATGTTGATGACCATTGCCGATCTGACATTTTATCTTTTCGCCATTTCGGTGATCGTAGGGGGATTGTTCACTGTGGTGTCGCGCAATCCCGTGCATTCGGTTTTATGGTTGATCTTGGCCTTTTTGTCCTCGGCCGGGCTTTTCGTTTTGTTGGGGGCGGAATTTTTGGCGATGCTGCTCATCATCGTATATGTGGGTGCGGTGGCGGTGTTGTTTTTATTCGTGGTCATGATGTTGGATGTCGATTTTGCGGCGCTAAAGGCAGAAATGGCAAAATATGTGCCGGTTGCAGGATTAATTGGTGTGGTTTTATTGATGCAGCTTACCTTTGCGTATGGCACATGGGCCTTTTCCGATGGTATAAACCAACGATTGGGTAACCCTGCGCCGCCGCTGGATGAGGCGCACAATACCCAGGCATTGGGTTTAATTGTGTATGACGATTACGCTTTGTTGTTCCAACTGTCCGGTTTGATTTTGTTGGTGGCGATGGTGGGGGCAATCGTATTGACACTGCGCCATCGCCAAGATGTCAAACGCCAAAACGTGTTGGCGCAAATGTATCGTGACCCGGCAAAAGCGATGGAGTTGAAAGATGTCGAACCGGGGCAGGGGTTGTAATGACGGTGTGGGGACGGGCCGCGGAAATAGCGGCCATGGTGGTAGGAATAAGAATTGAATAAGGTGCCCTCAAAGATATGATCGAACTTGAACACTATTTAACAGTTGCGGCCACATTATTTGTGATTGGAATCTTTGGAATTTTCCTGAATCGCAAAAATGTCATCGTGATTTTAATGTCGATTGAATTGATGCTGTTGGCGGTCAATATCAACTTGGTGGCATTTTCCAGTTTCCTGGGCGATTTAACGGGGCAGGTGTTTACGTTATTCATTCTGACGGTCGCGGCGGCCGAGGCCGCAATTGGATTGGCCATTTTGGTCACGTTTTTCCGCGCGCGTGGCACCATCGCGGTCGAAGACGTATCAAATATGAAGGGGTGATTTGTGGAAACCGTCCTTCTTTTATCTCCACTTATTGGCGCACTGATTTCTGGGTTTACGTGGCGCGTAATTGGGGAACAGGCCGCGTGTGTGATTGCCACGGGGCTGTTGTTTTTGTCGTGTCTTTTGGCGTGGGTGATTTTTCTGCGCTTTGATCCGGCGGCCCACCCGAACGGATTTTATACCGAAACGTTGTTTACATGGATCGAAAGCGGCACGTTTTTTGCCGATTGGGCAATCAGGGTTGATCGGTTAACGGCTATCATGCTGATCGTTGTTACAACAGTGTCCGCATTGGTTCATTTGTACAGCTTTGGCTACATGGCCCATGACGACAATTTCAAACCAGGCGAAAGCTATCGCCCCCGATTTTTTGCGTATCTTAGCTTGTTTACCTTTGCTATGTTGATGTTGGTCACGGCCGACAACCTGTTACAGCTATTTTTTGGGTGGGAAGGTGTTGGCGTTGCCTCATACCTGTTGATTGGATTTTATTTTCGCAAACCCTCCGCCGGGGCGGCGGCGATGAAGGCATTTATCGTCAATCGGGTGGGGGATTTTGCGTTTCTCTTAGGTATTTTTGCGTTGTTTTGGATGGCCGATTCGATCCAATTTGACGTGATATTGGCCATGGGGCCAGAGCTTAGCGAAGCAACATTTCATTTTCTTGGGGCAGACGTAAACGCGGCCAATACGATCGCATTGCTTTTATTCATCGGCGCCATGGGCAAATCGGCGCAGCTTTTTTTGCATACCTGGTTACCCGACGCGATGGAAGGCCCCACACCCGTTTCGGCATTGATCCACGCGGCTACGATGGTGACGGCGGGGGTTTTCCTGGTCTGCCGTATGTCGCCGATTATGGAATATGCGCCGTTGGCGACAAATTTTATCGTTATCATCGGCGCATGCACCGCCTTTTTCGCCGCCACCGTGGGGTTGGTGCAAAATGATATAAAACGTGTGATTGCCTATTCGACGTGTTCACAGCTGGGATATATGTTCGTGGCGGCGGGCGCGGGCGTTTATTCTGTAGCGATGTTTCATCTGTTTACCCATGCGTTTTTCAAAGCGATGCTTTTTTTGGGGGCCGGGGCGGTCATCCACGCCATGCACCACGAACAGGACATGCGCAATTACGGCGGTTTGCGTAAAAAAATCCCTTA
The DNA here is from genome assembly GCA_937916365.1 of uncultured Jannaschia sp. Classification (GTDB taxonomy): domain Bacteria; phylum Pseudomonadota; class Alphaproteobacteria; order Rhodobacterales; family Rhodobacteraceae; genus JANSYL01. The sequence continues at coordinate 3,148 of CALFSY010000045.1, forward strand.
TACATTTTGGGCGATGATGATCGGAACGTTGGCCATAACCGGTGTTGGTATTCCAACGACATATATTGGATTTGCCGGCTTTTTTTCAAAGGATGCCGTGGTGGAAAGCGCCTTTGCCTTTGGCGGCGATTTGGGCATTTTTGCTTTCTGGGCGCTGATTATTGCGGCTGTTTTCACCAGCTTTTATTCATGGCGTTTGATGTTTTTAACCTTTTATGGCGCGCCACGCGGCGACAAACATACCCACGATACCGCCCATGAAAGCCCATGGTCCATGTTGGCGCCATTGGGGGTTTTGGCGATAGGGGCCATATTTTCAGGGGTTGTTTGGTATAACAGTTATTTTGGAAAAACTGACCAGGTCGCGGCATTTTTTGGCGTGCCCTATGCCGAACAGACGCAAGTTGGCACCCACACCACAACCTCAGAACCAGACCATGATAACGGTGCATCTGTGCAAGACGGCCATGGCGAAAACGATGGGTCGCATCATGGCGCGCACTATGTCTTTACAGGCGCACCGGGGGAAGGGGCCATTCATGCAGCCCCCGGCAACGATGTTTTGAATGCCGCCCACGAAGTGCCCACCTGGGTGAAGTGGAGCCCCACCATCGCCATGATCCTGGGCCTGGGGGTTGCGTATCTCTTTTATATTGTGAACCCGGCGCTGCCTGCGCGATTGGCCGCCAATCAACGCCCGCTTTACCTTTTCTTGCTGAACAAATGGTATTTCGATGAAATATATGAATTTCTTATGGTGCGACCTGCGCGCTGGTTGGCGCGCACGTTATGGAAACGCGGGGATGGCGCCATGATTGATGGGGCGATTAATGGGCTTGCCATGGGTATTGTGCCATTTTTCACGCGCCTCGCAGGTCGGGCGCAATCGGGATATGTGTTTCACTATGCGTTTGCCATGGTTTTGGGGATTGTGGTGTTGGTGACGTGGGTCACCTTGGCAATCGGGGGATAGGCCGATGGTGGCAAACAACCTTTTGTCGATTGTAACCTTTTTGCCCCTCATTTCGGCGTTGGTAATGGGCATCCTACACCGGGGGGATGATGACGCCGCGCAACGGAATGCCAAATGGATGGCCCTGTCTGCGACAAGTGCGACATTCCTGGCCTCTGTCTTTATTCTTTTTGAATTCGATCCGAACATCACCGAATTTCAGCTGGTGCAGGATGCTGAGTGGATTTTTGGCCTAACCTACAAAGTGGGGGTTGATGGCATCAGCGTTTTGTTCGTGATGCTTACAACCTTTTTAATGCCCATCACGATCCTTGCCTGTTGGGGTGTGACGCATCGTGTAAAGGAATACATGATTGCGATGTTGGTGTTGGAAACGTTGATGATCGGCGTTTTCGTATCGTTAGATTTGGTTTTGTTTTATTTGTTTTTTGAGGCTGGTTTGATCCCCATGTTTTTAATTATTGGCATTTGGGGGGGCAAAGATCGCATTTATGCAGCGTTCAAATTCTTTCTTTATACCTTTTTGGGGTCGGTTTTGATGTTGGTTGCCATGATTGCGATGTATGTTGATGCGGGCACAACCGATATTGTCGCGCTGTTAGACCATCAATTTAGCGCAGGCGCGATCAATGTCTTAGGATGGCATGTTGTGGGGGGGCTGCAAACCCTGCTTTGGCTGGCATTTTTTGCCTCTTTCGCGGTCAAAATGCCCATGTGGCCCGTTCATACGTGGCTGCCCGATGCCCATGTGCAGGCCCCCACCGCCGGATCGGTAATTTTGGCGGCGGTGTTGTTGAAAATGGGGGGATATGGGTTTTTGCGATTTAGCCTGCCGATGTTTCCCATTGCCTCGGACATATTGGCGCCTTTGGTTTTATGGCTTTCGGTGATTGCGATCATTTATGCCTCGCTTGTGGCGATGGCACAGGAAGACATAAAAAAATTGATCGCATATTCGTCGGTTGCCCACATGGGGTTTGTAACCATGGGGATTTTCGCCGCCAACCAACAGGGCGTGGATGGTGCAATTTTTCAAATGCTATCGCACGGGTTTATATCCGGCGCATTGTTTTTGTGCGTCGGAGTTGTATACGATCGAATGCACACGCGTGCGATTGATGCCTATGGTGGTTTAATGGTTCGTATGCCCGCCTATGCGCTTATCTTTATGCTATTCACCTTGGCCAATGTTGGCCTGCCGGGGACAAGCGGATTTGTCGGGGAATTTTTGACATTGATCGGTGTTTTCCAAGTCAACACCTGGATCGGGGTTTTGGCAACCACAGGTGTGATTTTGTCAGCCTGTTATGCACTGTGGCTATATCGCCGCGTGGTTTTGGGCGATCTGCTGAAGGAAAGTTTGAAATCCATCACAGATATGACCGGCCGTGAACGGGCCATTTTTGCGCCCCTGGTGGTGATGACGTTGGTTTTAGGATTTTACCCCAGCTTGGTGATCAACATTACCGGCCCCACAGTAGAACAAATGCTGGCACAATACGACATGGCCTTGGCCGCACATGCCCCCGATACCCATGTTGCTGCAAACCATTAAAGGGGTGACACGATGACCGGTTCCGATCTTGCCCTATTGGCCCCTGAGATTGCCCTAGCCCTTTATGCGATGGGGGGACTTTTGTTGGCGGTTTACACGGTAAAGGATGCCATGGCCCCCGCGTTAACGTGGACCACGGCCATACTTTTTGTCATCCTAGCCTTTTACATCGGATTTTTCGATGCGGGCGCCACGACCGCGTTTGCGGGTTTGATTGTGACCGATCCCTTTGCACAGTTTGCCAAAGTCGCAATTTTGCTATCCGCAGCGGCCATTTTGGTTGTGGGACAGGATCATATGGCCAAGGTCGGGCTGTTACGCTTTGAATATCCTTTGTTGATTGCCTTGGCGACAATCGGCATGATGATCATGGTTTCCACCGGTGATTTAATCGTCCTTTATATGGGGCTAGAGCTGCAGTCCCTCTCGCTTTATGTCATTGCCACGCTGCACCGTGACAATTTACGATCAACCGAGGCGGGGCTGAAATATTTCATACTTGGCGCGCTATCTTCGGGGCTTTTACTGTTTGGTGCTTCGCTGGTGTATGGATATACGGGCACGACGTCGTTTGCTGGTATCATTGCGGCGGTGGATGGCACAGGATCATTCGGTTTACTGTTCGGTTTGGTGTTTGTGTTGGCAGGGCTTGCGTTTAAGGTTTCGGCGGCCCCCTTTCATATGTGGACACCAGATGTGTATGAAGGTGCGCCAACCCCGGTCACGGCCTTATTTGCCACAGCCCCCAAGGTGGCCGCCATGGCATTGTTTGCCCGTGTTGTGCATGATGCCTTTGGGGGTATTGTGGGGGATTGGCAACAAATCGTTGCATTTTTATCGGTGGCCTCAATGTTTTGGGGGGCCATTGCCGCGATTGGGCAAACCGATATAAAACGGCTGATGGCCTATTCCTCGATTTCGCACATGGGGTTTGCCTTGATGGGGTTGGCGGCGGGCACGGCCCAGGGGGTTGAGGCAATGCTTATCTACATGGCGATTTATGTGGTGACCACAATCGGCACGTTTGCTTTCATCCTAACCATGGAACGTGACGGGCGGCATGTCACAACCATTGCCGCGCTCTCGTCGTTTGCCAATCGTGAACCGGCGAAGGCTTTGGCATTGTTGGTTTTAATGTTTAGCTTGGCCGGTGTGCCGCCGTTAGTGGGGTTTTTCGGCAAATATGCCGTGTTATGGGCCGCGGTTGATGCAGGTTTGGCATGGCTTGCCATTGCGGGGGTCGTGGCCTCGGTGATTGGGGCATATTATTATCTGCGGATTGTTTACCTTATGTATTTTGGCGAGGCAGACGAAAAACTAGACGGACGGATGGGTGTTATGCCTTATGCGGGTCTTTTGATTGCGGCGGTTATTATGGTGGCAGGGGTTATTAACCTGTTGGGTGTGGAAGGCCCCGCGGCCCAAGCCGCCGCAATTTTAGTGCGTTGAAGCCTTACGCATGGCCCAAGGGCATGGGCCGCCATATCCTAATCACGACCGATAGCACAATGGCAGAGGCCGCGCGGCAGGCTGCGGCCTTGGCGGCACCCACATGGATTTTAGCCCACACCCAAACTGCGGGCAAAGGGCGCCGTGGACGGACGTGGATACATCAAAACGGCAATTTTGCGGCCTCTTTGGTGTTACCCATGGTGCGCGCGCCCTTGCCGCACATCGCGCTTCGGTCTTTTGTGGCGGCCCTTGCCGTGCGCGATGCGTTGATTGCGGTGGCTCAACACACACGCCGATGGACGCTAAAGTGGCCCAACGATGTTTTGTTAGATGGTGGCAAGGTGGCGGGTATTTTGTTGGAAAGTATCGCATGTGATACACAACGCTATCACGTCATTATTGGTATTGGTATCAATCTGGCCAACGCCCCCGCACAGCATCGGGTGGAACCGGATGCGTGCCGCCCCATCAGTTTTCGGTTTGCAACGGGTGTAACTATCACGCCAGAGCAATTTTTGAATGTTCTGGCCGTGACCTATGCGCAGCGTGAGGCGGAATTTATCACACACGGCTTTGCGCCAATTCGGGCAGCCTGGCTACAATGTGCCGCGCATTTGGGTAAAACAGTAACCGCCCGCACCGCCACACACACGGTAACAGGCATTTTTCAGGATGTGGACACGGAGGGCCGCCTTGTGATTGATACCGCACATGGGCGACGGCGTATCGCGGCCGCTGATATTTTTTTCAATCAACCTTTGGATTCATCCCATGCTGTTGTGCATTGATTGCGGCAACACCAACACTGTGTTCAGCGTCTGGGACGGCGCCCAATTTTTGGCGACTTTTCGCACGGCCACCGAACACCAGCGCACCGCAGATCAATACTACGTTTGGTTTTCCACACTTATGGTGCACCAAAAATTGAATGTGACGATCACGGGTTGTATCATTTCGTCGACCGTGCCGCGTGTTGTGTTTAATCTGCGGGTGTTGTGCGACCGTTATTTTGCCACGCGGCCCCTGGTGGTGGGAAAATCCGATTGTTTGCTGCCCACCCCGCCTAGGGTAGACGACAGTGCACAAGTGGGCCCGGATCGTTTGGTCAACGCCGCAGGCGCGTATCAACGGCACGGCGGCGATTTGATTGTTGTTGATTTTGGCACCGCCACCACATTTGATGTGGTCGCCCACGACGGTGCTTATGTGGGTGGGGCGATTGCACCCGGGGTAAATTTAAGCCTTGCGGCACTTCACCGTGCTGCCGCGGCGCTGCCCCATATTGATGTGACAAAACCGCAATCTGTCATTGGCACCAACACTGTGGCGTGTATGCAATCGGGTGTTTTTTGGGGGTATGTCGGATTGGTGCGCGGAATATGCGATCGGATTAAGGGGGAACACGATGCCCCCATGCGCATTATTGGCACCGGCGGTTTGGCCCCGTTGTTTTCACAGGGGGATGTGTTATTTGACCAGATCGAAGATGATCTAACGATGCACGGCCTCACGGTCATCCATAAATATAATAAGGACCAGGGCATTTTATGAATACTCAAAATAGGTTGATCTATCTGCCGCTCGGTGGTGCCGGGGAAATCGGGTTAAATTGTTATGTCTACGGGTATGGACCGGTGGACCAGGAACGCCTGATTGTTGTGGACATTGGGGTGACATTTCCCGATATGGATGGCACCCCTGGTGTTGAATTAATTTTGCCCGATATTGCCTGGCTTGCCGAACGGGCAGACCGGATTGATGGTATTTTTATCACCCACGCACACGAAGACCACGTCGGCGCCCTGGGCCATTTATGGGCGCAGATAAAGGCGCCGATCTACTGCCGCCGATTCACCGCCATCCATGCCACCCGCAAGATGGAGGAACAGGGCCACGCCACGCACCACGTGCATGTTGCTGACGCCTATCCTGCGGTAATTTCAGCGGGGCCGTTCAATGTACAGTTCGCCCCGGTTAGCCATTCAATTCCCGAAGCGTCCGCATTGGTGATTGATACCCCCGTCGGTCGTATTGTGCATTCCGGCGATTTTAAGATTGACCGCACCCCAGTGGTGGGGGAACCCTTTGACGATGCCATGTGGAAACACATCGGCCAAGAAGGCGTGTTGGCCTATGTTTGCGATTCGACCAATGTTTTGGTCCGTCATCAGGGCCGATCAGAAGCCCTTTTGTCCGATCCGATTACACAGCTTATCGCCGATGCTGAGGGTATGGTGGTTGCAACCACGTTTGCGTCGAATGTTGCGCGGCTGCAAACCTTAGCCAATGCGGGCGTGGCGGCGGGGCGCAGTGTATGCCTAATGGGTCGCGCGATGAAACGAATGGTTACCGCGGCGGTTGAGGCCGACGTTTTGACTGCATTTCCGACGACTGTTGCCCCCGATAAGGCCGTGGATATTCCGCGCCAGAACTTGATGTTGATTGTCACAGGTAGCCAGGGCGAACGCCGCGCGGCCTCTGCGGCACTGGCGCGGGGGTCTTATCTGGGTCATGAGGTGCGAGAGGATGATTTGTTTTTGTTTTCATCCAAAACCATTCCCGGCAATGAAGTATCGGTGGCGCGCATTCAAAATGCCCTAGCCGAAAAGGGGGTTGAGGTGGTTGATGAACATTCAGGGTTTTACCATGTATCAGGCCACGCCAACCGCCCCGATTTAGAGGTTATGCACGATTTATTGCGGCCACGCATCCTTGTGCCCAATCACGGCGAACACCGTCATTTGCGTGAACACGCGCGGCTTGGGCACGCCAAAGGTATGATTGGGATCGTAGCGGAAAATGGTGCTATGGTCGAATTTTCGGGAAATGCCCCAGGCATCGTTGATCATATCGACGTGAGCCGAACATATCTGGACGGTAATACACAGATGGGGGCGTTTGATGGTGTGGTGCGTGACCGAATAAAACTTGCGCTTAATGGTTTGGTTGCGGTTTCCCTGATCGTGGATGAGGGCGGCACGCTGCTGGACGACAGTTTGGTGGAATTGCGCGGGTTGCCCCAAGATGCACAGAATGGTGCCGATTTGGCAGAATTGATCGAAGATGATCTTGCATCAATCCTGCCACGCATCGCCGCGAAAGATGTCGCGGACGATGAAAAAATTGACACCGCAGTTAAACGCGCCGTGCGGCAAACCTGTTTCGCAGCAATCGGAAAAAAACCCGAAGTCACCACATTGGTTAGCCGCCTGATCGCCGATTAAGCCGCGGTATCAGCGGCGGCCTCTTTTCCATCTGTATCCATCGCGATTGTGGATAGGACATCGACATCGTTTGATGTGGCCCCGGTTTCGGCCCGTGGTGCGTGACCACGGCGTTCTTCAAAACTTAATGCAATAAACCCTGGCATGTGATCGCCCATACCAATGATTTTTTCCGTTTCACCGCGATGGGTGGGGCGGTCATTACGCCGCGATTCTGCGTGCCTTTTACCCTTTGATGAGGGTTTTTTGTTGTGTGCACCTGCCTTTGGCATGGCATTTTCTGTGCCTGCGATTTCATCGTTAGTTGTTACGGCTTCGGGCGTCCAAGGCGGGGTAACGCGGGGGATGGGTTGACCAATCAATCTTTCGATCGCGGCAAGCGATTTGTCATCGTTAGGGATGGCCAACGATATGGCAACACCTTTGCGCCCCGCGCGCCCGGTGCGTCCAATGCGATGCACATAATCTTCGGCATGGTGTGGAATATCGTAGTTGAACACGTGGCTAACGTTGGGAATGTCAAGCCCGCGCGCCGCCACGTCAGAGGCCACAAGAAACGTGATCGTGCCATCGCGAAATCCGTCGAGCGTGCGCATACGATGCGCCTGGTCCAAATCACCATGGATCGGTTCCGCGTTCAGCCCGTGCTTTTTCATGGATTTTGATAAAATATCCACGTCTGCCTTGCGGTTACAAAATACGATGGCATTGGTGCATTCTGTGCCTTCGGCCCCGATACAGGTGCGCAGCATCGTTCGTTTTTGTTTGGCCGTCAGATCGCGGCGAGTGGGGGTAAAACAGACCAACCTTTGATCTATCGTGTCCGATGTGGTGGATTGCGGCGCCACCTCAACCCGCGTTGGTGCAGATAGAAAGGTATTGGTGATGCGTTCGATTTCCGGGGCCATCGTGGCCGAAAAAAACAACGTTTGCCGCGTAAAGGGGACCAAACCGAAAATGCGTTCGATGTCTGGTATAAACCCCATATCCAACATGCGGTCGGCTTCGTCCACCACCATGACCTTTACATCATTCAGGATCAATTTCCCACGTTCAAAATGGTCTAACAATCGCCCTGGTGTGGCGATCAACACATCGACGCCTTTGTCGATCAACGCTTCTTGATCTTTGAAACTAACCCCGCCAATTAACAGTGCCTTACTAAGGTTTAAGTATTTGGCATACGTGTCAAAATTTTCCGCTACTTGTGCGGCCAATTCACGGGTAGGGCATAAAACCAATGATCGTGGCATCCGTGCGCGGGCGCGGCCCTTGGCCAATGCCGTTATAAGCGGCAGGGTAAATCCCGCGGTTTTTCCGGTGCCGGTTTGGGCAATTCCCAATACATCATGCCCCTGTAAGGCCGGTGGAATGGCGCCTGCTTGGATAGGGGTGGGGGTTTCATACCCCGCCTCAGAAATAGCCTTCAAAACGTGTGAATTAAGATTGAGTTCGGAAAACGTTGTCATGCGTGATTAATATCGCTTTCAAAAAGGGGTCAGAGGGATTGGTGCAACCATACACCATGTTACCAATGGGCACGGATAATGCAGAAAGATTTGGTTTGCATTTCCTAAATACCATTACGTGAAACAGCTTATGCCGTCAAACACTGAACTTTGAGTATTATCTGAACCAGATCATTCACGAGTGTTATATGAATTATCTCTTGGCAACATGCAACCATCTGTCCATATCAAATAATAAGTGTTGTATTGGGGCCTTAGATGATTGGACGGTTGAACCATGTTGCAATCGCCGTGCCGGATTTGGCGGCGGCCTCGGCATTGTATCGTGATGCGTTTGGGGCGCATGTCGGACCGCCACAGGACGAACCTGATCACGGGGTTACGGTGGTGTTTGTGGATTTGCCTAACACCAAAATCGAGTTGCTGCATCCCTTAGGCACAAATTCACCTATTCAAGGGTTTTTAGATAAAAACCCAACAGGTGGGATTCATCACATTTGTTATGAGGTGGCGGATATACATGCGGCGAAAGACCAACTTGAAACCTTAGGTTTGCGCGTGTTGGGGGATGGTGAACCTAAAATTGGGGCCCATGGGGCGCCGGTTTTGTTTTTACATCCCAAAGATGCCGCCGGCACATTAGTGGAATTGGAAGAAATCCGATGAATATCGTTACGGGGATTGTGCTATATGCAATCATTTGGTTTATGACGCTTTTTGTCATTTTGCCCCTGCGTATGAAAACCCAAAATGATGCAGGCCATCGTGTGGCGGGCACGCCGGGTTCGGCGCCGCAGATCCCCCATCTGATGCAGCGGTTTATCATCACAACCGCCGTGGCCGCCGCGATTTGGGGTATTATTGCCACCCTTATTTTGACCCAGGCGATAACAATCGAAGACATTGATTTGTTTACGCGATTTGGGCTTGGCCAAGCGGGTTAATACGCCATCTTTTCCGCCATGTTTTTGGTGACAGGGGCATGAACCGGGGCCACCATCGCGAAAAATAGGCCCTTTATTTTGCCGCTTTTTTCTTTGTTGTGCGCCGTTTACCCGTGCCTTTGCCACCCTTTGCCATTTTTTCGGCAATCAAAGCCACGGCTTGTTCCATCGTTAATGCCTCTGGTGGTGTGTCTTTGGGTAGGGTCGCGTTGATTTTCCCCCATTTCACATAAGCGCCATAGCGTCCGTCCATCACCTGCACAGCCCCGCCGCCGTTGGGGTGTTCGCCCAAATCTTTTAGTGATTTTGCGGTTGGCCCGCGGCCCCCCCGGCCTGCCGCCTTTTGTGCCAACAGTTCCACCGCGCGGTTCATACCGATGGTGAAAACCTCGCCCACTTCGGGCAGGTTCGCGTAAACGCGGCCATGTTTCACAAACGGGCCATAGCGCCCGATCCCGGCCTCAATCGCGATGCCATCTTCGGGGTGGTCACCCACCTTGCGCGGCAAGTTCAATAACATCAGGGCTTTTTCCAAATCCATGTCATCGGCGGCCCATCCCTTTGGGAGCGAAGCGCGGGGTGGTTTTGGTATGGCTTCGGTGGCATCGCCCAACTGCACATATGGCCCAAACCGTCCGGTGCGCAGGGTCACCTTTTCGGACGTGTCCGGATCAATGCCCAACATATTTCCATCCGGCCCGATCATTGATCCCTGTTCGGCGGCGGCGTTAGGGGGGCCAAAGGGGCGTGTGTATCGGCATTCGGGATAATTGGAACACCCTATGAATGCCCCGCCTGCGCGTGCTGTGCGCATCGACAACCGCCCAATCCCACAATTTGGGCAAAGGCGCGGATCGACGCCTTTTTCCTGTGGGGGGAAAAGGTGCGGTTCTAAGATTTCATTGATTTTTTCCAAAACATCGGTGATACGCAATTCCGCTGTTTCGGCCACTGTGGTGGAAAAATCCCGCCAAAATGCCTCTAACACCTGTTGATATGCGCGTGCACCGGCGCTGACCTCGTCTAGCTGATTTTCCAGGTCCGCGGTGAAATCGTATTCCACATATTTGCGGAAATAATTCACCAGGAACGCGGTAACCAACCGCCCTTTATCTTCGGCGATGAGGCGATTTTTTTCTTTACGCACGTATCCACGGTTTTGAATTGTATCAATGATCGACGCATAGGTTGATGGCCGCCCAATGCCTAATTCCTCCATCCGTTTGACCAATGTTGCCTCCGTATAGCGGGGGGGCGGTTGGGTGAAATGCTGTTGCCCTAACACTGCGCCATCGGCGGACAAAAGCGCGCTGTCGCTTTCGCGTAGATTACCGGATGGTGCGATTTCGGTTTCGTTGGTTTCTTTGCCGGTGTTTGCGGCCTTGGCAAAATCGTGTGCCAATCCGTTTGTCACCGGCGTTACACCTTCGCCTTGGGCCATTTGCGGCAGGCGGTGGGCATCTTCGCCGGTTGTGTCATCGCGACCTTCTTCGTATATTTTCATAAATCCGTCGAACAAAATCACCTGTCCCGTTGCGCGTAATGTGACCTGTTCATCAACGCTGCTTATGGTGACAGTCGTGCGTTCCAATCGCGCGGCGGCCATTTGGCTGGCCACAGTGCGTTCCCATACCAGGGTATAGAGTTTGCGTTGATCGTCATCGGTCAGGCGCAGTTTATCGGGCGATTTCGCCATGTCCGTCGGGCGGATACATTCGTGCGCTTCTTGCGCATTTTTTGCTTTGTTTTTGTAAATACGGGGCGATTTCGGCAGGTATTCGGCCCCAAACCGCGTGTTGATTTCGGTGCGCGCGGCGGTAACGGCCTCGGGCGCCATGTCAATACCATCGGTCCGCATATAGGTGATATGCCCCGCTTCATATAGCCTCTGTGCCGTGCCCATGGTTTGGCGCGCCCCAAACCCAAATTTGCGGCTGGCCTCTTGTTGTAAGGTTGAGGTCATGAATGGCGGGGCAGGGTTGCGCACGGTGGGTTTGGCCTCAACCCCAGCTACCGCTAAGGCGCGCGATGCTATCGCTTGCACGGCTAGGCCGGCCTCAGCGGCGGTGGTTAGGCCGTAACGATCAATTTTCTGCCCACCCAGTGCGACCAATCGTGCCTCAAAACTTTGCTCACGTTGGGTTTGAAGACATGCACGCACCGACCAGTATTCGCGCGGGCGAAAGGCCTCGATCTCCATCTCGCGGTCAACGATCAGGCGCAGGCACACGGATTGCACCCGCCCTGCCGATTTTGCCCCCGGCAATTTACGCCATAAAATCGGTGATAATGTGAACCCCACCAGATAATCCAACGCACGGCGGGCCAGATATGCCTCGACCAATTCCATATCTATTTGGCGGGGGGCTTTCATAGCCTCGGTCACCGCGGATTTGGTGATTGCGTTAAACACCACGCGGCTGATTTCGACCCCTTTTTTCATAGTTTTGCGTTGGGTTAGGGCCTGTTGCAAATGCCACGAAATCGCCTCACCTTCGCGGTCAGGGTCGGTGGCCAAGATTAAGGTGGGGTCATTTTGCAAGGCATCGGCGATGGCTTTGACGTGTTTTTTGCTGTCTGTGCCAATTTCCCATTCCATTGCAAAGCCATGGTCAGGGTCCACCGATCCATCCTTGGGCGGTAGGTCGCGCACATGGCCGTAAGAGGCCAGAACGGTGTAATCGTCGCCTAGATATTTGTTGATTGTTTTGGCTTTGGCAGGCGATTCAACGACAACAACGGGCATATAACCTTCACTTTCCGGTCTGGGATAACCTAGGTCTGGTGACTATTTGTAATGGCCCCATTCCATTTTATGGCGACAGTCATGTCGTGCGCCATTTGCCCGTTGTCAATGCAATATCGGATCAGGCGTGTGACAGTATCCATTATTCCGCGCCTATGTCACATAGCGTTGTATGCGCCAAATACCATGCGGATTTGACGTAAACAGAATGGTATGTATGCGGTCGCTGCTTTAGATCATTGGATAAAAAGGTTGATCAAATGCGCATTTTTATTTCTTTTGCGTCCCTTTTTCTGTCTGTTTTATTGTTGCAGCTTTCCTCGGGCGGTGTTGGCCCGCTTGACGTGTTGTCGGGGGCGGCACTAGGGTTTAGCGGTGCTGAAATCGGTCTTTTGGGGTCTGCGCATTTTGCGGGATTCTTCATCGGGTGTTGGTGGGCGCCGCGGCTTATGGGATCGGTTGGTCATTCGCGGGCCTTTGCCGCGTTCACCGCCGCAGGTGCGATTGGGCTGCTGGCCCATATGTTGGTGATTGATGCCTACGCCTGGGCGGTGATGCGCGTGGCCTCTGGCCTATGCATCGCGGGGTGTTATACGGTGATCGAAGCCTGGCTCCAGGCCAAGGTTACGAATGCGACCCGTGGGCGGGCGATGGGTATTTACCGAATGGTGGATACCGGTGGATCGTTAATTGCGCAGCTTTTGATCGGGTTTTTGGCCCCGGCATCGTATATCTCCTATAACCTGTTGGCCCTTTTGTGTGTTGCAACACTTTTGCCATTGACGCTGAGCCGATTGAAACAACCCGCAACACCAGAGGCACCGCGCCTAAAACCAGGGCTGGCGTGGCGGTTATCCCCCCTTGCGGTCAGCGGTGTGATCGTTGCAGGGGTATCAAGTGCGGCCTTTCGCATGGTTGGCCCGCTTTATGGCACGGCGGTGGGGTTGCGCCCCGATCAAATTGGATTTTTCCTTGCAGCATTTGTTTTGGGCGGCGCACTTGCCCAATGGCCTGCAGGCTGGTTGGCCGACCGGTATGATCGCCGGTGGTGTCTGATTTGGTTTTCTGTGGCCTCAATTTTGGCCTGTGCCGTGGCCATGGGGGCCGCAGGTTTGAACATCACTGTGACTTTTGCGGTGGCCTTTATTTTTGGTGCCACCAGTTTTCCGATTTATTCGATTTCGGTGGCCCACGCACACGATTGGGCCCACGATGACATGCGCGTGGAATTATCGGCGGCGTTGATGTTTTTTTTCGCCCTGGGGGCAATGACGGCGCCGTTGACCACATCGACCCTTATTTTTGTGTTCGGTCCATCGTCTTTGTTCGCGTTTATCGCGGTGGCCCATGTGGGTCTGGTGTTATTTGGTCTATGGCGTATGCGCCGCCGCGCCCCTGCCGAACAACGGCGGCCTTACGTGTGGCTCCCGCGTACGACATTTTGGGTGGGGCGGTTGTTTCGCCGGTCTTAGGTGCGGTATTTACAGCGCGCGCAGCGCCGTTTCCAAATCGCCATACCCGGTATATCGTCGTTCAAACGCCAATCTCAGGGTCTGGGCATGGGCGCGGGCCTGTGCAGTCAAGGCGGGATCATCGGTTTGTGCCTGATACACCAGCGTCGTATACGCTCCGAAATATGTATCGCGCAGGTCAGGATACCGATCAAGCCCCAGGGGCCGCATCACAAACGCATCAAATTGCCGGACCAAAAAATCGGTTAGATAAAAGGCCGTCATTTCGCCCCGCGCGGCGAACGTGGCATTCCCTTCAAAAAAACTGTAACAATGCGGCCCCTGCAACATGTCAACGCCCAGGGCCGCACACCGCGCCTGCAACTGCCCGCCGGTGCCGCAATCGGCGTAAAGAACATATATGGCGTCATAATTCGCCCGATGGCGGCGCACGGCGGCCTCAACCGCGTCTGGAATCCGTTCGGGATGATTGTGCAAAATGGCAGGTAAACACTGTAGATCCAAATGCCCCAAGTTGTTGATGCGCTTAAGCGCCAAAACTTCATGTGCCAGCGCCCCGCATCCAATCAACAAAACGCGCCCGTTCCCGTTTGCCGAAAGGCCAGTTTCCGTGAGCGCATGATCGTTAAGCGGTGTGTCATCCATGGCGATGCTTTAGAATAAGGTGCAATATGGCGGCCAAAATCAGCGGAACAATGGCCGTTGTTGCCCATGGTATACCCCATTTTGACGTCACGATACCCGCGATGGCCACCGTCGTGGCGGCGGCAAACAAAATTGCGCCGATCATTATGGCAAAGCGGGCAGGGGGCATGTGCGTTCTTTCATCAATGTTGGTGGGAAAATATGTGCCATTCCTTAAATAACAATATCTAAACCCGCCACCACCGTGGCCCCATGACGGCCAACACCAAGCCCGCCAAGATGATTAAGGTGGCCAGTGCCTCACCCCCCGTGATGGTTTCCCCCAACATCACCGCCGCCACACCAATACCGAAAACCGGAATCAGCAGGGCAAAGGGTGTAACATCGGCCGCCCGATGCCGGGCCAACAATGCCCCCCACAACGAAAACCCCAGCAACGTGGAAATGCCCGCCACATAAGCCACCGAAAGCCACGCCTGAACCCGCATTGCCGCGATGGTGGCAAACGGCGCCGTGCCTTCCCACATAAGCGATAGCGCGAACATCGGGATTGGCGGCACAACCGACGCCCATACGAATAGTGCCGTCATGTTTACCCCCGGTAACCGCCGCAATACCACGTTGCCGCACGCCCATGACACCGCACCGCATAACACCAACACCAAGCCTACCGGTGTCACGTTACCACCACTGGCCAAACCCAAAATTGCCATTCCAACCATGGCCATGCCGATACCCACGGCCTGAACCCACCCAACCCGTTCGTTAAAGATGAGAGCAGCCAATAGAATGGTAATCGGCGCTTGGGATTGGATCAAAAGACTGGCCAAACCGGCGGTCACATCGGCCTGCATCGCGCTGAACAAAAATGCGAATTGGCCCAGGTTGATGAACCCACCAACCGCCAAAATCGCGCCCCATCCCGCCGGTTTGGGCAGCACCGCGATCAAAGGGATCAACACCGTGAATCGCAACGCAACAAATAAAAATGGGGGCAGATCTTCTAACCCCAATTTCATGGCGGTGAAATTTGACCCCCAGGCAATGGCCACGATCACGGCTAATAACATATCGCGTGGGGGCACAGGCGCATCCTATATGTATGGCGGGAACAGCAAACGCATAAATGGGGCGCGTAACATCCCGTGGATATATGGTCCAGTATACCTATTGGCCTACCCTGCCGTGATGCGCAACTGTGGCGCGGTTTATATCGCGGGGGCCACATGTTGTGGGTGTTTAATCCTGCCTATTGAACATATCGGAGGGATTCCTTTACCTATGGGCAACCACGTCGTTTCATTCATCCGTTACAAATATACGGGGATAAGACCCATACCATGACCGCGCCTTCCGCCAACTGGATTAACCGCACGCTGTGGACAGGCGATAACCTGGATATTCTGCGCGGTATGAACAGCGATACGATCGACCTGATTTATCTGGACCCGCCATTTAATTCCAACCGCAACTATGAGGCCCCGATCGGGTCACAAGCCGCCGGTGCGGCATTCAAAGACACCTGGACATTGTCGGACGTTGATTTGGCCTGGCATGGTGAAATCGCCGAACGTAACCCCGCCCTTTATGCGGTGGTCGAGGCCGCAGGGCAGGCACATGGGCGCGCCATGAAAAGCTATGTTATTATGATGGCCGTGCGGTTGTTAGAGATGAAGCGCCTGTTGAAAGACACAGGCAGCATTTATATGCACTGTGATCCCACAGCCAGCCATTATTTGAAAATGTTGATGGATGTGGTGTTTGGCGCCGGAAATTTCCGCAGCGATATTACATGGCGGCGCACCAATTCAAAGGGATTGGCCACCA
>CALFSY010000046.1 GCA_937916365.1 uncultured Jannaschia sp.
CGAAGGCGGAAGAACCGTCGGCGCAGGCGTCGTCGCCAAAATCGTTAAGTAGGGATAAGGCCATGCCCCATGTGATGACCAAATCACGTGGGGCACAATCCAACATGTCAATCCCTGCGGCCGCGCACCAATGATAATGTAAAAACGTGACACGGTCCTCCAAACCCTTGGGTGACTTCACCGCACAAAAACGATAAGAACAGGGTATTGAAACCTTTGGTCTAATTTGTGCGGGCATGATACCTTGTTTTGAACTTTCTCCTTTTATGGATCTTTCGCCCCATTGGGTCTGTTCCGCCCATATGGGCGCGGATGTCGGCGCGACCACGGATTTGGCGCGGCGGATCGCGCAGTATCTTAGGCCAGGTGATACCCTACTGCTGGATGGTGAATTAGGTAGCGGGAAAACCCATTTTGCGCGTGGTGTTATTCAAGCATGCCTTGGTGCGACACACGCCGTTATCGACATCCCCTCGCCCACCTTTACGTTGGTGCAAACTTACGATGCACCCTGCGGCGAAATCTGGCATGCAGATCTTTACCGGCTGTCCGAGTGGCAAGAGATTTTGGAACTTGGCCTTGATCTGGCCATGGACACCGCAATTTGTATGATCGAATGGCCGGTGCGGGCGGGCATCGTGTGGCCGGATTCTGCCGTATGCGTGCGCTTTGACACCCCCTTAAATGCGCCGGATACCCGCGACCTAAGCCTTTGGGGCGCGCCGGATGCCCCCCTATTGGGGCGCATTACACGTGCCTTTGCCATGCTATGAACGAAACAAACCTAAACAAATTTTTGCACGACGCGGGATGGGCAGACGCCCATGTGCATCCCATCACCCCAGATTCGTCGGCGCGGCGATATGTGCGCGTGATCCGCCCCACAGGGGCGCGTGCCGTGGTGATGATTGCCCCCGTAACAACCAAAGCCGATCAAGGCGCCTTGACCGCCTTTATTAAGGTCGCGGCACACCTGCGCGACTTGGGCCTATCTGCCCCACGCAATTTGGCGCAAGATCTACCCCAAGGATTTGTGATGGTTGAGGATTTCGGCACCAAAAGCCTGGCTTTTCTGTTGGAAAATGCCCCAGATACCGCGCGCTTGGCCTATGAACAAGCATGGTTTGTTACCCGCCATCTGGCCCACGGGCCACGCCCAGAATGGGCGACGTGCCCAAACGTTAATGATCAGGCTGGAATGGTGGGCATAACGTTTGATTTACTGTCCCATTCTGATGATTTGCGCACAGAGCTTATAGCACAGCTAGCGCGCGCATTACATTGTTGTGCAAGCGGGCCACCGGCCCTGTCGCTGCGGGATTATCATGCCGATAATCTGATGTGGCTACCAACGCGCGCAGGCATTTCGCGTATCGGTTTATTGGATTTTCAGGATGCGCTGATGCTGCCAAAGGGGTATGATTTGGCATCACTGGTGGATGATCCACGGTGGGTTGTTCCCGCAGCGTGGCGACAGGACCTTATCGCCGATTTTGCCACCACGATGCGCACATCAATCGCACAGGCCAACGCGCGGATAAACACACTGTCGCTGCTGCGAAATCTGCGGATTATTGGCATTTTTCATCGTCTTGCGTCATCATATGGGCGGCCTGCGTATCGGCGATTTTTGCCGCGCACGTTCGATCTTGTGGATCGGGCAAGCCGCGATCCCGCGTTGACCACCCTACGCGCCCCAGTGCGCGCGCTGCTGACACGCGTGGCGCCATGGGCGGCTGAGGTTGAGGCAGGGGCGTGATCCCACGTGCGGCAATGATCCTGGCCGCGGGGTTCGGCACACGCATGGGCGCGTTGACGCAGGATCGGCCTAAACCTTTGATACATGTGGGGGAACGCACGTTGATTGATCACGCAATCGCGGCGGCGGGGTCTTGCGACCCGATCGTTGTCAATGGCCATTATCGGGCAGAGATGCTGCGCAATCACTTGGCCACCCACCATCCACACACCAGGTTTTCGTGGGAGCAGCCAAATATCCTAGATTCCGGCGGGGCGATTAAACATGCCTTGCCTCTATTGGGCGCTGACCCCATTCTAACCCTAAACGCCGATAACGTTTGGGCCGGCCCCCTACCCCATGCCGTGTTAAACCAACACTGGGATAGGACCATGATGGACGCATTGATGCTGTTGGTGCCGCCGGATCATGCGGTCGGGCGCAAAGGCGGGGGGGATGTTGCGCTTTCGCCCGATGGGTGTTTGTCATGGAATCGCGCGGACAATGGATTGGTGTATACAGGGGCGCAAATTTTAACCACGGGCTTGATCGCGGGATGGCACACGCGGGTTTTTTCGCTACGCGATGTGTGGCAAAAAATGATGGATGCGGGGCGCGTTTATGGATGCCTTTACCCGGGATTTTGGGCCGATGTGGGCCACCCCGATGGTATTTCGTTAGCAGAAGCAATGCCAAAACATGCTGTTTGACGCGCACGATCCATCACCGCGGCTATTTGCAACAACCATCGGCACGGATTTTTGCGCCGCATTGATTGATGGTGTGAACACACGTCTTGCACACCAGCCGCCCGAGGCGCGTGCAAAGATCGACATCCTGGTCGCAAATGAACGGATGCGGCGGCGCCTTAAATCTTTGTTCGCGGCCGCGGGCCCCGGGTTTATGCCGCGCATTCGCACCGTCCTGTCGTTAGGTCGCGAAAACGACACCTCAGACATTGCCCAGGCGATCCCGCCCCTGCGATTGCGGCTGGAGTTAGCGGGATTGATTGGTCAAGTGATGGATCGTTTCCCCGATCTGGCCCCGCGTGCAGCCATGTATCGGTTGGCCGATAGTTTGGCCGATCTAATGGGCGAAATGTTTGAAGAAGGCGTCACACCCGAAAAAATAGCGACGTTGAATGTTGCCGATCACGCCCGCCATTGGCAACGCGCACAGGCGTTGTTGGGCGTCATAGCGCATTATTTCGGGGATCAGGCCCCATTAACGCAAGAGGCACGCCATAGCCTGGTCATTGGTCAAATGATCCACGCCTGGCAACATACCCCACCGCAACACCCCATCATCGTGGCGGGATCAACCGGATCACGCCATGCAACGGCACGGTTGATGGTCGCCGCCGCGCAGTTGCCGCAAGGGGCGGTAATCGTGCCGGGGTTGGACCGCGCCCTACCAAAAGCAGTTTGGACCCGCCTGTTAAAAGACCGTGACCAAGGCTTAATCGGCGAAGATCACCCGCAATTCCGATTGGCGGCGTTTGCCGAAAAACTTGGCCTTTCCCCTTGGGACATTGTGGAATGGCATCCCACATCCACACCAAACGCCCGCAATCGCACATTATCGCTGGCCTTGCGCCCTGCACCCGTGACCAATCAATGGCGCGTCGAGGGGCCGAAATTAACCAACCTTAGAACAGCATTCGCCGATGTGACACTGTTAGAGGCCCCAAATCCACAGACTGAGGCGACGGCCATTGCCCTGCGATTGCGCGCGGCGGCAGAACATGGGCAACGCGCCGCCCTTATCAGCGCGGACGCACGACTAGTGCGGCAAGTGACGGCGGCACTAGACCAATGGGGGATCGTGCCGGACGATAGCGCGGGGCGCCGTTTGGCCCACGTGCCAGGGGGGGTGTTTTTGCGTTTGGTGGTGGATTTGACTGTAAAATCACCGGACGCTGAAACCATGATGGCCATTTTGAAACATCCGTTGTGCCATTCTGGGGCGGGCCGCGGGCCGCATTTGCAACGCGCCCGTGATTTAGAGCTTCAGGTGCTGCGCGGTGAGGCCGCGATGTTGACACCCGCACGCCTAAAAACCTGGGCAACACATCGGCCCGATGACCCCGACGCCATGGAATGGATAACATGGATGTGCGACCATCTGTTGGCCCGTGGCACGCCAACTATCCTGCCCCTGATGCAACGTGTGGATGCGCATTTAACCCGCGCCGCCCATATCGCCGCCGGATCGGCGATAGTGGCCCAAGGCAGCGCAGGCAAACTATATGAAGGCGAAGACGGCGCAGCCCTAGCACACATGGTTGAGGAATTGCGAAACGCCGCGACTGTGGATACCGCGATGTCCGCCCTTGAGTATCGCGATATTTTTGCCGGATTGGCCCATGATCGCGAGGTCCGGCACACCATACGCCCGCATGCAAATATCCTGATCTGGGGCACGCAAGAGGCACGCGTGCAAGGCGCCGACGTGATGATAGTGTCCGGCCTGAACGAAGGCACATGGCCACACGCGCCTGATCCCGACCCTTGGTTAAACCGTGCCATGCGGGCCGAGGCCGGCTTACGTCTGCCCGATCGTGTGATCGGCTTGTCTGCACACGATTTTCAACAATCGGCAGGTGCGCGGCAGGTTTGGTTCACGCGTGCCGTGCGCGACGATGAAACCGATACTGTGCCGTCGCGCTGGCTAAACAGGTTAACCAATCTGTTGCAAGGGGCCGGCCCTGAGGCCGCGCAAACATTGGCGGATATGCGCGCACGTGGGCAACAATACCTGCAATGGACGGCCGGGTTGGCCCAACCTGTCCACCACCTTTCGCCCGCGCCGCGCCCGGCGCCCTGTCCACCGGTCCAGGCGCGCCCCAGTGTGTTGGGTGTGACGCAAATTGAAAAGCTGATCCGTGATCCCTATGCGATTTATGCGGCACGGATCCTGCGCCTTTATCCGTTGGATCCGTTACGCCCCACGCCCGATGCCGCACTGCGGGGGACTGTGCTGCATGCGGTTATGCGCCTCTTTGTGGACCGCACAAAACACGGCCTACCAAAACCAAACGACGCCATCGCACTGCTTTTGGAATGTAGTGATGAGGTGCTGACGCACGCGGCCCCGTGGCCTGCCGCCCATCGTCTATGGCGTGCACGGTTAGAAAAAGTGGCCGATCATATCGTCACGACCGAAACCGCACGCCGTGCCGCAGGCCAACCGATCATGTTAGAAACCAAAGGCACGTGGCACATCGCGCAAACGGATGTGTGGTTGAAGGGCACGGTAGACCGGATTGATCAACTTCACAATGGCGGCTATGCGATTTTTGATTACAAAACCGGCAAACCACCCACAGCAGAGCAAGAACGCGCCTTTACAAAACAGCTGTGGTTAGAGGCGCTTATGGCCCTAAATGGGGCATTTGATCTGCCGTCCCCCGTGGCCGTGGATCACATCGCATATCTGGGTTTAGGCACCACGCCGAGCACGGTGTCGCACACCCCGACACAGACCGAGTTGGCGCAAATTCAGGCATCACTACAGGCGCGCCTTGCGCATATGCGGTCACCGAACACAGGGTTCCCGTCGCGCCGCGCCATGCAGGGGCTACGGTATAGCGGTGATTACGATCATCTGGCCCGGTTTGGCGAATGGGATGAAACCACACCGCCCACTTTGATCCCCGTGGGGCAAAGCCTATGACAACCGCAGCCCAAGCCCAAATTGCAGCCGCCAATCCTACGCTTTCCACCTGGCTTAGCGCCAATGCGGGGGCGGGTAAAACGCGGGTTTTGACCAATCGGGTCGCGCGATTATTGCTGCGCGGGGTGCCGCCAGAACGGATTTTATGCCTGACCTATACCAAAGCCGCCGCGATGGAGATGCAAAATCGCCTATTTGCAAACCTTGGCGCCTGGGCCATGCGCGATGACGATGCGCTGCGGGCGGCATTGGATGCCGTGGGGGAACCGCGCGACGCGCTGACCCCCACCGTTTTGGCCCAGGCACGCACCCTATTTGCCCGCGCGATTGAGGCACCCGGAGGCCTAAAGATTCAAACAATCCATTCTTTCTGTGCCACGCTTTTGCGTCGTTTCCCGCTAGAGGCAGGCATTTCGCCAGGGTTCACCGAAATCGACGATCGCGCGCAAACACGATTGATCGTTGATGTTTTGGATACCATGGCCATAACCACCGCAGGCCAAACCGCGATTGATGGGGTGGCCGCCCATCTAAACGATGATGATGGTTTGGTGCATTTGGCCAAATCCGTCGCCAAACAGGCCGAAACATTGCACCCGCCCCTGGATTGGGCGGCCCTATGCACATGGTTTGAAATTGATCCAATGTTGGATGACGCGACCCTCGTGGCAATGGCCTGCGGCGGCATTAGCCCCGATTTGGTGCGCACGGTCTGCGCCCTGTTTGACCCACAAAAGCGTGGCACAGAGCGGAAAATTCACCGCACCCTTGCCGCATTCGATCCAACCCGTGCCACATTGTCCGATGTGGCCATGTTAGAGGATATTTTCCTTTTCGGGGCTGGCGCAAAAACAAAAACACCCTTTACCGCAAAAATTGGCGCGTTCGGAAATGCCAAAATACGCCAAGCACTTGGCAAAGACCTTGCTGCGTTAGAGGCATGGATGATGCGGGTTGAGGCTGTGCGCCCACAACGGTTGGCGTATCTTACCGCACGCCGCACGGTCGCGTTGCACGATTTTGCGGCACAGTTTCTGCCCGCCTATCGCGCGGCAAAACAAACGCGCGGTTGGCTAGATTTCGATGATCTGATCACCCACACAGGCACGTTGTTAAGCGCGCCGGATGTCGCAGGGTGGGTACTGTTCCGGCTGGATGGGGGAATTGACCACATCCTTATCGACGAGGCGCAGGATACAAGCCCCCAACAATGGAATATCGTGGCGCGCCTGGCCGAGGATTTTGCCGCCGGCCAAGGGGCGCGTGCGGGCACCCTGCGCACGCTGTTTGTTGTGGGCGACAAAAAACAATCTATCTATTCGTTCCAAGGGGCCGATCCGCAAGAATTTGACCGAATGCGCACTTATTTCACGGATCGTTTGGCCCAAATTCGTGCACCGTTTCAAAACCGAGATTTGCTATATTCTTTCCGATCTGCGCCGCCAATTTTGACTGTTGTTGATGGTGTTGCGGCGGGCACGGGCCTTGGCCCCGATGTGCAGCACCAGGCGTTTTTTACGGAAAAACCAGGGCGGGTCGATCTGTGGCCTGTGGTTGAAAAACAAAAAACCCCCGACCCGCCGGATTGGGACGACCCCCAAGATTTATTGGGCGAAGATCACCATGTGCAGCGGTTGGCCCGCCTTATCGCGACGCAAATCAAAACCATGATTGACATGGGCGACCCAATCGTGGCGGGCGGCACGCGCCGCGCTGTGACACCAGGCGACATCTTAATTTTGGTGCAACGCCGTTCACCGTTATTTCGCGCGATTATTGCGGCACTAAAGGCCGAAAAATTACCTATCGCCGGCGTTGACCGCACCGAAATCGCCGAACCTTTGGCGGTGCAGGATCTGTTGGCGTTGATGCGATTTTTAATCACGCCCGAGGATGACCTATCGCTGGCCAGTGTATTGAAATCACCGCTTATGGGATGGGATGAACCCGCGTTATTTGACTTGGCACACGGGCGCGACGGGTATCTTTGGCGGGCTTTGCAAGATCGCGGGGCAGAATGGCCCAATACTGTTGCGATGTTAGAAGATTTGCGAAACCACGCCGATTATGTGCGCCCCTATGATTTGTTAGAACGCGTGTTGATCCGCCACGACGGGCGGCGGCGTTTGATCGCACGTTTAGGGGAACAGGCCGATGATGCCATCAACGCCGTTTTGGCCCAAGCGCTTACCTATGAGCAAACAGAAGTGCCCAGCCTGACCGGTTTTGTGGGATGGTTGGAAACCGGCACGGTCGAGATAAAACGTGATCTGGCCCAAGCACGCGGACAAATCCGCGTGATGACCGTACATGGGGCCAAGGGGTTAGAGGCCCCAGTGGTTATTTTACCCGACACCGCCGTGCGGCGCCCTAGCACTGGGCGCACGATGCTGGTTCAGCCCGCAAACGGGCCGTTAATTTGGGCCAGACGGGCCTCTGATATGCCCGAGGCCGTGGGCACAGCGTTGGCAGATCGGGCCGCCGCAGACGCAGCGGAACGCGACAGGTTGCTCTATGTGGCCATGACGCGCGCGGCAAACTGGTTGATTGTGGCCGCCGCCGGGGATGTGGGCAAAGATCCCAACGCCAGTTGGTATGCCACCGTGGCTGACGCAATGGCAGCGACGGGGGCGGCCACCCCCCTACATATTCGGGGGGGTGAAGGCACGGGCCTGCGCCTGGAAACCGGGGATTGGGGCCGCACCGCACCTTGGACGGCATCCGCGCGACATGACACACACGACGCCACGTTGCCCAAATGGGCCACGCGGCCCGCGCCACGCCCGCCGCGTGACCGCGCCGTGCGCCATCCCTCTGACCTGGGGGGTGCAAAGGTTGTGCGCGAAGAAGAAGAAGAGGATCAACAAAACCAAGACGGCCACGATCCACCCGCCGCTCGCCTGTGGGGCCATGTGGTGCATCTTTTGTTGGAACACCTGCCACACCTGCCCGAACCCGCGTGGCAGGCCGCCGCGCCCAAAATCGCCGCGCTGGCCACACAGAACGCCATCCCCTGGCCAACACTTGACCCTATGTTTGAAGAGGCCGTGCGCGTGTTAACCCACCCCGGTTTATCAATGGTGTTTGGTCCCCACACCCTGGCCGAGGTCGAAATCACAGGGGAAAGCAAAATCTTAGACGCACCCATCATAGGTGTTATTGATCGCCTGATTGTTCACGACACACGTATTTTAGCGATCGATTTCAAAACCAACCGTGCGGTGCCCCAAACCACCAAGGCAGTGCCCGAAGGCCTGTTGCGCCAAATGGGGGCTTATGCCGAAATTTTAGCCACAATTTACCCCGACCGCAGGATCGACACCGCGATTTTGTGGTCCAAAACAGCAACATTGATGGATCTGCCGCACGATTTAACACACGCAGCCCTGGTGCGTTCTGCGGTATCTTGACACTTTGTCATAAGCGCTTAAGTCGCAAGTCCAACCTGCACGATCAACAAAGGGGCACAGCCATGGCAACCATACCCGTCACCGACGCAACATTCGACACCGAGGTTCGCGAATCAGACATCCCCGTTGTTGTCGATTTTTGGGCCGAATGGTGTGGACCATGCAAACAAATTGGCCCCGCATTAGAAGAATTGTCGGACGAATACGCCGGGCGCGTGAAAATCGTAAAGGTCAATGTTGACGAAAACCCCAATGCCCCCATGCAAATGGGTGTGCGCGGTATTCCCGCCTTGTTCATGTTCAAGGGGGGGGAAGTGATTTCCAACAAAATAGGCGCCGCCCCGAAAACAGCCCTACAAAAATGGATCGACGAGGCCGTGTGATCGCATCCGCCGGATGATGTAGGA
>CALFSY010000047.1 GCA_937916365.1 uncultured Jannaschia sp.
CGAAGACCAGCTGACAACAAATCGTAGCTTACGTCAGTGTCCGAATTTCGGGGGGGTAGCTCATACTATGATGTGCAGTGCCACTATATTTGTGTGCAGTTCCAGAAAGCAACCGCGCAACGGCACCTGCATGAAATGCAACACGTGCGGCGCGACCAGCGGGTGTAGTTAAATGAAATCAGGCGCGCCACCCATACCGGTGCGCCTGTTATCCCGTGGATGGCATGGCCTACCCCGGGCGCGGATCGGGCCGCAGGCAAAAACCTTGGGCAGTGAATATCAGAGCCCGATCAGCAAAACTTTACGGGGGGTCTTAACCCCCCTTTTTCTTTTGCGTATGCTATGATTTTGGGTCCACACAGGCGCACAGGGGTTTGTGCCGCCGCTACATGGGGCAAGGGGGGCATGTCTATGGAAACGACGATGCGCCGATATGTAAAACTTTTTGTTATAGCTGTCTTTGCGGCCTGTTTGTGTGCGCGGGGCGGGCGTGCCGCCGACCTTACTGTGTTTGCCGCCGCCAGTTTGCAAAACGCCATGGTTGCCATTGCCGATGTGTGGAATGCGGAAACGGGTGGCACCTTAACCCTGTCTTTTGCGGGCAGTTCAGCATTGGCACGACAGGTGCGTGCCGGCGCGCCGGCGGATTTGGTAATTTTGGCCAATACGCCTTGGATGGATACATTGGAATCCGCAGGCGACATTGTGCCTGCTACGCGCAATGATTTGTTGACCAACCGATTGGTGGTGATTGCCCCGCACGGTGCGGAGGCCTCGCTTGACCCATACAACGGCGCGGCATTTGAGGCGCGGTTGGGGCAGGGGCGTTTGGCGCTGGCCCTGGTTGATGCAGTGCCTGCAGGGATTTATGCGAAATCAGCCTTGGAACAGCTTGGCCTTTGGCCCCGTGTGATGGACCGTGTTGTGCAAACAGACAACGTGCGTGTGGCCTTGGCGCTGGTGGCCGCCCGCGCCGCCACGATGGGCATTGTGTATGCCACCGATGCCAGGGCCAATAATCGCGTCACAATCATCGCCAACATTCCGCCGGACACGCACGCGCCCATTTTATATCCGATCGCCGCCACCCGTATGGGGAACGCGCAGGCGGCGCGTGCATTTCTGAATTTTCTGCAAGGTCCGCAGGCACAGGCGATTTTCACCGACCATGGGTTCGGTCTTGCCCATACACATTGATGGCACATTAGGCTAGGCAACCCATATGATATTAGGGCCAGAAGAATGGGTGATATTGGCATTGTCGCTACGGGTGGGGGGCGTGGCGACGTTGATCAGTTTACCTTTCGGCATTTTCGTGGCCTATGCCTTGGCACGCTGGCGGTTTCCTGGGCGTGCTTTTGTAAATGGAATCGTGCATTTACCATTGGTTTTGCCGCCGGTGGTGACGGGATATTTACTGTTGCTGGCCTTGGGGCCACGCGGGCCTGTGGGCCGTATGCTAGAGGATGCAATCGGCCTAACGCTGGCCTTTCGGTGGACAGGCGCGGCATTGGCTGCGGCGGTCATGGGTTTTCCCTTGATGGTGCGCGCGATCCGGTTGTCGATTGATGCCGTTGATCCACGCCTGGAACAGGCCGCGGCAAGCCTAGGCGCCCCCCCGATTTGGGTATTTATCACTGTGACCTTGCCTTTGATCCTTCCCGGTATTTTGGCAGGTGGGGTTTTGGCCTTTGCCAAGGCATTGGGTGAATTTGGGGCAACGATTACGTTCGTCTCTAACATCCCGGGGGAAACGCGCACGCTGCCCCTTGCGATCTATACCTTTCTACAGGTGCCTGGGGCAGAGGCTGCTGCGCTGCGGTTGGTTATCATATCGGTGATCGTGTCCATGGGCGCGCTTTTAATCGCGGAATGGATGGTGGCCCGCGCGGCGCGGCGGGTGGCGGGGCAATGAATTTGCATGTCATCCTAAAACATCGCTATGACGATGGTTTCACCCTCGACATTACATTTGAAACATCGGGGGGGGTGACCGCAATTTTGGGGCGCTCTGGCGCGGGGAAGACCACAGTAGTGAAATCCATCGCTGGTGTGTTTCGGCCCCAAACCGCGCGCATCGTGGCCGATGACGTTATGTTAACCGATACCGCGCGCCGCATCTGGGTGCCGCCGCATCGGCGGCGGGTGGGATATGTGTTTCAAGATACGCGGTTGTTTCCGCATCTTGATGTGCGCGGCAATCTGCTTTACGGGGCGCGATTTGTCGGGGCGGGGCGCGCGGATTTGGGGGATATGGCCGATATGTTGGGCCTGGGCCCACTGTTAGCGCGCCGTATAAGCGGCTTATCGGGTGGTGAAACGCAGCGCGTGGCGATTGGTCGTGCGCTTCTGTCGCGGCCTCGGCTTTTGCTGATGGATGAACCTTTGGCCGCACTTGATGACGCGCGCAAGGCTGATATTTTGCCATATATCGAACGTTTGCGCGATGCGGTGCGTGTGCCAATCATTTACGTATCGCATCAGGTGTCGGAAATTGCGCGGTTGGCGCATCATGTTGTTGCGCTGGACCAGGGGCACGTGGCCCGCGCCGGACCGGTGGCAGAGGTGTTGGCAGACCCCCGCGCGATAACCGCCACGGGCGCGCGTGGGGCCGGTGCGCTGATTTCCGGGTATGTGCGCGCCCACCATACCGATGGGTTAAGCGCGGTTGCTGTGGCCGGCGAAACGTTGTTTTTGCCGCGCGGGCCATGGCCCGTGGGGGCACATGTGCGCGTGCGGGTTGAAGCGCACGACGTTATCTTGGCGCACACACGGCCCGAAGGTATATCAGCGCTAAACATCCTGTCCACGCAGGTCATGGATGTGACCGATGGCACGGGGCCCGGCGTCCTGGTGCGGTTGCGCGTAGGGAAAGAGGTGATTTTGGCGCGCATCACCCGTCGATCCGCCCGCGCCATGGACCTGCACCCTGGTATGGTGGTGCACGCGATTCTAAAATCTGTCGCCATCGCAGCGGGGGATGTCGGAGTGCAAACCGTGCCTGACGATTAAGGTAGCCCTGCAACGCCATCGGATGGGCCAGGGTGCGCACAAAACCCGTGTTGGATTTAGGAACGGCGTTTTTGCATTTTGCTCCTAATCTGTTTCTTCGCCCGCTCGTGTGTCAATCTCTGCGGCGATTTGGGTGGCCCATTCGCCGATGATGGGGATGAATTCGATCTGGCTTAACCCCCATACAATCAATGATAACAACACTGTTGCCCCAATCACCGTGCCCAATCCCACGGCCATGCCGGTGACAAAACGAAATAGGATAATTTTGGGGATGGATTGATACAGAACTACCATCTGATGCTGTCGTAGGTGTGCCAATTCTTGGTGTAGGGCGCGCACCTCATCCCCTAGGGTTTGTTTTTCGTTTGCAGACATGCGTGACCCTCTTAAAGATTTTGATGGTGATTGTTGTCTTACCCATGGCATAGTAAGGTCTGTGCGTTACGACAAAAACCTTGCCATGGCCTGATACACCACGGCGGCTACCGCATTGGATAGGTTAAGCGATCGGATATATGGGCCACGCATAGGCAGGCAAAACACGCGATCCTTTTGCCCGGCAAGAATTGAGGGCGGCAATCCTTGGGATTCATTTCCAAAAATAAGATAGGCATCCGCAGGATACTCCGGCGCATAAACCGTCGCCATGCCATAGTCTTCCAAGAAAAACATCTGGTTATGTTGTGGGGCGCGGGCGGCGACAAAACTTTGCCAATCGGCATATTCGCTTAGCCGGACATGGTGCCAATAATCCAGCCCCGCCCGCCGCACAGATTTTTCAGAAATATCAAAGCCATAAGGTTTTATAAGAATCAGTTCCAGGTTCAGCGCCACACACGTGCGCCCGATTGTGCCGGTATTGCCGGGGATTTCCGGATGCACCAAAACAATTTTCATATCGCCCTGCGGGCGGTCAGACATTTGGCCGCCCCTCAAGGCGCAGAATACGGCGCGTTGCCGTCCAGATTGGCGATAGGCGTGGGGGGGCAGACAATTCATTTAACACGGCGGTGCGCATTGCCCCCCTTAGCCGCGTATCGGCAAACTCATGCGCCCAGGCCATGATCGCGCGGGTATTCTGCGGACGCAGACGTATTGCACTGCCGACCAGGCCAATAATGGTGCCAGCGGGCGAATACCATTCATCTTGAATGGCGCGAATACGCTCAGGCACCATCGGCCCAACCAAACGGATCAGCCAGCTTTCCGAAAACCGCAGTAAAAGATCCCCCATCTCCCGGCGAGTATATCCGATCAACGGAGGAAATGTGTCGAAAAAAATCGGTCCGTTTTCATCCAACGCGAAATTGCGGATGGACGGGTGATACCCAATGCGACCGGGATGCTGCGCAACAGCGGCCCAAAAGGCCGCTATGGTGTTGGCCACTTGGTCCAGCAGGGCAACCGCGGTTTCAATATCGGCGGTTTCAAGTTGCGGGCGCAAAAGGTGTTGTTGGGGTAGGGCGGTTTGCACAATGACGGGTTGTGCATAATCCGTGTGGTGAAGGATCAGGAACTGTGTGTCCGGCAAACGCACGCCCGCCTGCGTAAGGCAAGACACATAAGTGTCATGGCGGCGCGCAAGGCGATCTAAAAATTCCATATCACGCCCGCCGCGATAGGTTTTAATCACACAATCGCGCAAGGGTCCCTGGGCGGGGCGAAAGGGGGCACAGAAATATCCCAATCGGCTGACCGGTTCGCTGCGTTTACCCAACGCCTCGCGCACAGCGCGCGTTGTATCGTCTATATTTCTATGTCCCATTGGATTGCAGCACCCTCAGCATCAGGCACCAATCATAGGTATTTCAAGGATCCGCACCGCATTGATCCGCCATCCTGTTTCGGTTTCAATCATTTGATAGCCTAAGATATGGGCGCGGCCTGTTTGATCCATCACCTCAACCCGCTGCACAATAATACTACCTAGCCCCTGTAGGTCGATAAATCTAACCTGGCTTGGGGTCCAAACCATTGGATAGCCTTGTTCGACCATGCGGCCAAAATTGTCGGGCGTGCGAAACGCATTTTGTATGTTCGGGCTGGCATAACGCCATGCGCCTTCAACATCCCTTTCGGCAAATGCATCCAGTTGGCGCGTGATCGTGGATTCAATATCGGGGTTTGGGGGGAACACGTTTTGTGCCTGGGCGGGGCCGAACAGGCCCATTGTAAAGCACAGACCAAGGATTAAAATAAACTGTCGCATCCAACGCTCCGAAAAATGAAACTTTGTTAGGGTTGTAAGCCCGAAAAACGCCAGGTCAACATACATGGTCAAACCTGTAGCTGACCGGCAAGAGCATCTTTGATCAATGTTGCGGTTTCCTGCACACCATAAAGCGCGATGAACCCGCCGAAACGCGGCCCTTGGGAGGCGCCCATCAAAACCTCATACAAGGCTTTGAACCAATCACGCAGCGGATCAAACCCGTGATCTTTGCCCACCGCAAACACAAGTGTTTGCAGTGCGTCATCCCCCAAGGGGCCGGCATAGACGCTAAGACGTTTTGCCAAATCGCTAAGGGCGGCACGCTCGCGGTCGTTCGGGGCGCGAAATCGGCGATGTGGTTTTACAAAATCCTCATAATACCGCAGCGCAAAGCCCGCCGCACGATCCAGGTCGGGGTGCGTTTCGGGGGTGGCATTGGGCGCATAGCGGCGGATAAATCCCCACAACGCGGCCTTATCGCGTGCTTGGGCAACAGAGGCGAGGTTCAAAAGCATTGCAAAGCCCACCACCATATCCGATGTGGGCGCTGTGGCCCCGTGGATGTGATAAACGGGATTGGTTAGACGTTTTTCCAAATCTTGATCGGCGTAGGCGCGCATTTGTTGGTGATATTCATCCACCGCCTTTGGAATTACATCAAAATACAGCCGTTTGGCCGTTTTGGGTTTTTGATACATAAAATACTGCAAACTTTCCGGCGCAGCATAGCGCAGCCAATCATCCATGGATAATCCGTTGCCTTTGGATTTTGAAATTTTTTGCCCGTGTTCATCGTTAAATAATTCATATGTCATCGTTTCGGGGGCGGGGCGACCCAAAGCGCGGCAAATTTTTGTGGCTTGGGTCACACTGTCAATCAAATCTTTTCCCGACATTTCATAATCGACGCCCAATGCGGCCCACCGCATCGCCCAATCGGGTTTCCATTGCATTTTTACATGGCCACCGGTGACGGGCACCTCAATACGTTCACCATCTGGTTCGGCATAAATGATTGTGCCTTTGGAAACATGTCTTTCCAATGTGGGCACTTGTAACACATGGCCGGTTTTCGGACTTATCGGTAGAAAGGGCGAATATGTTGCCTGACGATCCTGCCCCAAGGTGGGCAACATGATGGCCAGGATTTCGTCAAACCGCTCTAACGCCGTTAAAAGCATCGTATCGAACCGGCCGGTGGCGTAATACTCGGTGGCCGATGCAAAATCATAATCAAATCCGAAACTATCCAAAAACGCGGTTAGGCGGGCGTTATTGTGTGCCGCGAAACTGTCGTGTGTGCCAAATGGATCGCGCACTTTGCTAAGCGGTAGGTGCAAATCCTGTGCGATGTGTTCAGGATTTGGTAGGTTTCCCGGCACCTTGCGTAACCCATCCATATCATCGGAAAAGCAAATCAAACGTGTGGGAATATCGCTGATCGCTTCAAACGCGCGGCGCACCATGGTGGTGCGCGCCACCTCGCCAAAGGTGCCGATGTGGGGCAACCCCGATGGTCCATACCCCGTTTCAAACAAAACATACCCCTTTTCGGGGGGTGTTTTTGCATACCGTTTCCAAAGGCGGCGCGCCTCTTCAAAAGGCCATGCTTTTGATGTCATCGCCGTGTCACGTAGATCGGTCATGGGGGTATCCGTTACAAAAGCGCGGGGAAATTTCGCCCTATTGCCCCTGGCCGCCTGCGTCAATAAATAATCGGGCAAATTAACAAAGGACACACCATGGCAAACGATGCCCCTTCTCTTACCCACGAAGACGGCCTGGTTGCCGTGATGGTGGCCGTATCAATGGCCGACGCAGATGTACCCACGGCCGAATTGGTTAAAATCGAACAGATCGTCAACCATTTGCCCATATTTGCCACATACGACAGTGATCGTATGAAAATGGTTGCCGAAATTGTTTTCGATTTATTTGAGGAAGAAGACGGCCTTGACGCTTTGTTCGGTCTGGTTGTCGATGCCATGCCTGCACGGCTTTATGAAACCGCTTATGCCATGGCATGTGATGTGGCCGCCGCCGATGGTGCATTGACCCAACCCGAATTGCGGTTTTTAGAGGAAATGCGCCACG
>CALFSY010000048.1 GCA_937916365.1 uncultured Jannaschia sp.
AATCGCCCATACGGCCCCCGATCACTGGGCTGAATACCGCCTGCGATTGAACAGGCCCATCACAATCGCCCAGGCCGAACGGGTGCGCATAATCTTGGAAACGGTGGCGCCCGTCCACTGTCACCTTAAAGCCTTCGACTTTACCCAAGCCCTTAACGTTTATAATGCCGCTATCACACATGATGGCACATTCAGTCATGGAGTTGCCTAATGGTTGGATTGACCGAAACACCCCAATGGGTAGACGAAGTCTATCAGATTGAAACCACAGACCCGGTGGTCGGTGGCCCCCCTGATCTGGCCCTCGCCCAGGGGTTTAGCAACATCCCGCATTCGGATTTAGCCAACCGCACAGCCTGGCTTAAAGAGCAAGTTGAAACGTTAAAAGACGCTTTGGACAATCTTGATCTGAGCGAGGACGTCAGCAACGCCGTCAACGCCGCAATTAACGCCCTGCTTGACGGGGCGCCTGGTGCCCTGGATACCCTAAATGAATTGGCCGCAGCCCTTGGCGACGATCCGAATTTTGCGGCCACGATCACCGCAGCGCTGGCCGAAACTGTGCAAAAAACGCGCACCATTGCGACAGGCGTGGGGCTTAAGGGCGGCGGCAATCTTTCGTCTGACCGAACGCTTGCAGCGGATATCGCAACCCAAGCGCAGGCCGAGGCTGGCGTGAGCGAGACCCACCTTATGACCCCGGCGGGCGTGGCACACGCGATTGCCAAGCAGGCCTCTGGTGCCGTCAGCGGCATCCCGTCCGGCGCGATTATGGCGTTCGCCATGAATACCGCCCCCATCGGCTGGTTAAAGGCGGATGGAAGTGAGGTGTCGCGCACAACGTATGCTGATCTTTTTGCAGAGATTGGAACGGAGTATGGCGCGGGCGATGGAACAACCACGTTCGCCCTGCCAGATCTGCGCGGTGAATTTGTGCGCGGTTGGGACGATGGGCGGGGCATTGATCCATCGCGGGTATTGGGGAGCGCGCAAAACGATCAAAACAAAAGTCATAGTCACGCCTTTGGCGGATCAACAAGCACGACGGGCAATCATA
>CALFSY010000049.1 GCA_937916365.1 uncultured Jannaschia sp.
CACATTTGGCATATTGGGCCACTGCCTTCACCCGCAGATTTGCCCCACAACCATGCGGCGGGAAGATACGGCAACAATTACGGGTTCGGGGCTTTGCCATGCGTTTGGGCCATAAAAGCCACAAATATAACGCCATAGAAAGGGCACGACATGAACGACAGTTTTCGCCGCCACGTGCGCAAAATTGACCCGTCCCAGGGCCTAACCCTGGCCGATGGCACATTGAACGACCATGATCGGGTTGAGATCGGCCCCACCACACTGGCCTATGACGAATGGGCCGCGGCGGGGCTGGCCCTTCCGGATTTGCCGGCGATGCGGGCGTTTCGGCTAAACCGCTTGGTCGCGGGGTTAACCGCACGCAATTGGGGCGGGGTGTTGATGTTTGACCCGCTGAACATCCGCTATGCCACCGATTCCACCAATATGCAGTTGTGGAACACCCATAACCCGTTTCGCGCCTGTCTGGTGTGTGCCGATGGGTATATGGTGTTGTGGGATTATAAAAACTCCCCCTTTCTGGCTGATCATAACCCCCTGGTGCGCGAGGTGCGATCCGGCGCATCAATGTTTTATTTTTCGGTGGGCGACAGAATAGATGAAGCCGCCAAAGATTTTTCCGCTCAAGTGGCCGATGTCATGGCCGAACACGCCGGAACAAACCGGCGCTTGGGCGTTGATAAAATCATGCTCAAAGGCGCCCGCGCATTAGAGACTGCGGGCTTTGCCCTGATTGAGGGCGAGGCGCTAACCGAACACGCCCGCGCCGTGAAAGGGCGCGATGAGGTGCGCGCCATGCGGTGCGCGGTGCACGCCTGCCAAACCGCCGTGGGGGTGATGGAGGCCGCCTGCACCCCTGGCCAAAGCGAAGATGACATTTGGTCGGTCCTGCACGCCGAAAACATCAAACGCGGCGGCGAATGGATTGAAACGCGGCTGTTGGCCTCGGGCCCACGCACCAACCCGTGGTTTCAGGAATGCGGCCCGCGCATCGTGCAAAACAACGAAATCGTGGCCTTTGATACCGATTTGATCGGGTGCTATGGCATGTGCGTGGATATTTCGCGCACCTGGTGGGTGGGCGATGGCGCGCCGCGCGCCGATATGATCGCCGCCATGCAGCACGCGCATAACCATATTATGACCAACATGGCCCTGTTGGCGCCGGGCGTGCCCCTACGCGATTTGGTGTTCAAGGGGCATCAGTTGGATGCAAAATACGATAGGCTAAAATATTCCTGCCGATTCCACGGCGTGGGGTTGTGCGATGAATGGCCCCATATTGATTACCCCGATCATTATCACGCCGGCGCGTTTGAGGGCGTGCTAGAACCCGGCAATATGCTGTGTGTTGAGGCATTGGTGGGCGAAGAGGGCGGCGATTTTATGATCAAGCTTGAGGATCAGGTGCTGGTGACAGAGGACGGATATGAAAACCTAACCACCTATCCGTTTGATGCGCGATTGATGGGGTAAGCACACTTAAGTATATGCAATAAATAGGATACATGAATGCCTAGCAATTTTATCAAACCTAAGCGTATAGGATTAAAATCGCACCCCGAATATACCGAACGTTGGGTTCAAAACCTTATTTCTCAAGACCCCTCAATCCTGGGGATTCGGAGATTTAATTTTAAGAGATCAAGAACGTATCCAACCGCGCGCTGGGCGATTGGACCTTTTACTACAAGACCCAGAAACCAAGCGCCGCTATGAGGTTGAACTTCAATTGGGTGCAACAGATGAGGCCCATATTATTCGCACTATCGAATACTATGACATCGAACGAAAACGTTATCCCCAATACGATCATTGCGCTGTTTTAATTGCCGAAGATATCACCAGTCGATTTCTGAATGTTATTGGATTGTTTAATGGGACAATCCCGCTGATCGCACTACAAATGCAAGCGTTTCAAATTGGTGAAGATAACATAACGTTGGTGTTTTCCACGATTGTGGACGAACTGGTGCGCGGACTCGTAGACGAAGATGAAGATGCCGAAGCCACGCCAACGGACCGAAACTTTTGGGAAAGCAAAGCTACAAAAGCTACAGTGGCACTCGCGGACCGTCTACTGGAAATAGTGCGTGAATTTGATCCAGATTTGGATTTAAAATACAATAAATTCTATATTGGATTATCCAAGGATGGCCAACCATTTAATATCGTGACATTCAGGCCCAAAAAGAACCAAATTAACCTTGAGATCAAAATTTCTAAACATGACGATATTGATATAATGATTGACGAAGCTGGTATAGAAACCCTTGAGTATAATAGCAAATGGGGCATATATCGTTTGCGGCTGACACAACAAGATATTGACAAAAATGCATCCGTGTTGCGACATCTTGTTGAAGCGGCGTATAACAGACGCACAAGTTAAGCATTTGAGACGGCAATGTAAATCAGTTCTCTGGTTTTTTATGGCTGCTTTGTCCCTGCGCGTCTGCGTTCCCTTCGCGCGCGCGTTGGCGGCGGCGGTAGGCGATGACCTCGTCCGCGACGAAATCGCGGAATGCCGCCACCCGTTTGGATTGTCGCAATTCCTCTGGATAGGCTAAAAAAACGGGCACTTCGCCCGATTGTACCGTGGGCAACACACGCACCAAATCCGGCACATCCTGTGTTAGGTAATCGGGCAAAACGCCGATGCCTAGGTCATGGATAACGGCCTGCAAAACACCAAAATAATTATTTACAGTCAAAACATTGCCAATGTCATAGGTCATCAATTCGCGCACCAGAACCGCACCTGCGGTGACCTGGGCGGAAATGACATTTTGGCTAATCAATCGGTGGTCGCGCAAATCATCCAGAGTTTGCGGCGTGCCGTGGGCGGCTAAATACCGCGGCGATGCGTAAAGACGCATATTGATCGTCATCAACCGGCGGCGGATCAGGTCGGCCTGCGATGGTTCTTTCATACGGATCGCCACATCTGCCTCACGCATCGGCAGGTCTAGCACACGTTCTTCTAACATTAGGTCGATTTTAAGGTTGGGGTAGTGCGCATAAAGCGCCGGTAAACGGGGTGCCAGCCACAGTGACCCAAACCCGATTGTGGTTGTCACCCGCAGTTCGCCAAAAACCTCTTCCTCTGAATCGCGTATGCGAGCGGCGGCGGCGTCTAACCGTTTGGTCATGTGTTTGGTGGCATCAAACAGCAATTCACCCTGTTCGGTTAAAATCAAACCGCGCGCATGACGATGGAACAGGTTTGTGTTCAATCCTTCCTCTAATGCGCGGATTTGGCGGCTAACGGCGGATTGACTAAGGTGCAGCGTTTCGCCGGCGTGTGTTAAACTGCCTGCGGCGGCGACGGCATGAAAAATGCGCAGTTTGTCCCAATCCATAACACCGCCTTTGTTTATTTCATTATTTTGGCCATAGGAAAACCATAGTGTAGGGTATGGGGTGCGCCCTGTAAAATATAAACCCTTATATGTGCGTTATCTTGCGATACGACAAACACAGGGGATCGTATTTACATTATAGTTGGCAAAAACACAGTCTATAGGAAGTGACATAATATCTGCACCATGTGCCTTTACATATGGGCATGATCACGGTAAACAAATCCTTGCACATGGGTGTTACTGCTTTAGTCGCGGTTAAAATGAAAGAAATCCTTTATGTCGGGTGTTCCACTAAATACAAAACCCGTTTTTGGTTGGTCTAGCTAACTGACCAAAATATGCTTGATCGCTTAGCTCGTGGTCAAGCGGGAAATAGGTGGGGCGTGTTCTTCTTTCGTTTCGCGTGACTAAGCACCCGGCGCCAGTGTGCTGGATCAATGGCTTAGTCGCCGAAACGAAAGGAATCTCACATGAAAAACCTTGCGATTGTCGCAAGTGTGTTTTGTGTTATGCAATTTTCACATACACCGGTATTTGCCCATTCGGGTGGATTGAATGCCCAAGGCTGCCATGCGGGGTCGCGGCCCTATCATTGTCATCGCAGCTCTGGCACAACAACGTCACGATCAAATCAAAGCGGTGATCGCGATTGCGCTGATTTCGCGTCATGGCGCGCGGCACAGAGATTATATGAAAATGCCGGATGGGGCGATCCGCATCGTTTGGATGCAGATAATGATGGGATTGCGTGTGAACACCTCCGATAACCGATTGATATGTTATTGTTGGCGTTAGGCCGCTTTATATCCATGGTGCGCGGGGGATTCCCCCGTGCGCTATGTAAATGAATATGCCTGTAAAATTATTCTTCATTTGGTAAAGGCAAACATTTTTGTCCTTGGATTACATTCAAATGGGCACGTTTTCCTGTTTCAATTATATTGGGCGTTCCATACAGTAAACGATGCGGTGTATCGAAGGCATATTTTAATGCCGTGTGCAAAGACACATTTTCCCACGCCGCTATGGTGCGAACAGCCTGCCAAAGCGTTAGGTCCGCCCCAGCAAGTGTGCCGTCATCTAACATCAGGCGTCCGTTCGCGCGCGGCACACGGCGGCCTGCCAGGGTAAAGGCATCTGCATCTGTGCCCGCGACCGCCATGGCATCGGACACGGGATATATCGCCCCAGGGCGTGCGCGCAGGGCCATCCGCGCCATCGCTGGATGCACGTGGTGCCCGTCTGCAATTAATCCAATAAACGGTGCTTGATCCAATGCAGCGCCGACAAGGCCAGGTGTGCGGTGGTGCATCCCCCCCATGGCATTGAACAGGTGCGTGGCACTGTGTGCGCCTGCGTGAAAGGCGGCGCTGGCCATATCGTAATCGCACGCAGAATGACCCAGCGATACAATCACCCCCGCTTGTGACAAGCGTCTGATTTGCGATAACGTTGCGCATTCGGGGGCCAGCGTTATCATCAAACGGGGCAGACGTTGCGCGGCATAAAGATACAATGCCACATCATCGGCGGTCATGGGGCGCAGGTGCGCCGGATTATGCGCGCCCGCCACGTGAATATGCGGGCCCTCTAAATGCAGGCCCACAATCATGGGATTGCGTGCCTCGGCCTGGGCCATAACCTTTATAATACGCTTTGTGTTTTCTATGCTGTCCGAAATTAACGTGGGCATCAAATGGCACACACCACCCGTCTGATGGGCCTGCACAAGGCGCGCCACATCCCCCACATCGTTGCAATCCCCCAACATTAGGCCACCGCCGCCATTGACCTGCAGATCAATCAAACCGGGGCAGACCAGCGCGCGGTTTCCATTAACGCTTAGGTCAATACCATGGTCATTGGCGGATCGCGCGCCAACCTTTGTGACAATGCCGTTTTCAACACGCACCACCGCGTCGCGGATTAAGCGCGCGCCATCCAATAGATCAACACCGATATAAAGCGTCATACCATGCCTTGCGCCAAACGCAGCGCCCCATCTAACGGGCCGCCCAAAGCGGGGGTGTGGCTGACCGCTAAATCAGAGGGCAGCAGGGGGTGCAAATGCGTGCCTAAACCACCCGTCAATGACCATGGCGTTCCTGTGGCATGGCCCACATCGGCCAATCCTGTGCGCAATGTTGCGACTGTGTCTGCGATTAAACGTTGGCCCAATGGGGTGGTGGCATGGTCAAACACAACGCGGGCGATTTGGGCAAAATCACCAGGCGTTGCATCGCGCGCAAATGCCACAGGGTGGGGCGCGGCGGCGGCCATCGCCGCGTGCGCCAACGGATCGGCGGGCAAACGCCCATCCACCACCCAAAGCGATCGCGACAATGCCCGCCGCCCCAGCCACGCGGCGGACCCTTCGTCGCCCAACAAAAACCCCCACCCGCCAATATGGTGCACGGCTTCCCCGCTCTTGCGGATAAAAAATGATCCGGTGCCAAGGCTGACCAATGTGCCGTCGGCTTCTTGAAACGCGCCTTCCAGTGCGGTGACGCTATCGTCAACGATAAGGGCCGGAAAAGGTAGATGTGCGGCAAAATCCTGTGCCGCGTCGGGCAGGCGCGCCCCGGCCAAACCTGCGCAAATCCGCGCGTTTGCTATGGCCCCGGCCCCCAGGCCCGTTTTTCCCATTGCCGTTGTTACAAGCCGCCGCACAACGGATGCCGCCCCATTGGGATCGGTGACGATATTGGCAGGCCCATCTGTGATGGTGTGCGGGGTATCCCCATCCACGGAAATGGTTAGCCTGCACCCGCTGCCGCCCCCGTCAATTCCAATGTCGATGCGCCGATTTGCCATGCGTGCACTGTAGCGGGTTCTTTGCGCAGGGGAAATTATAAAGCGTGCAATCATCGCTATATCCACAAAGATCGTGGCGTATTTTGCATTAGGTCTTTTGATCAGTATGCAAAACGCATAATCAAGGCCCGCGAACCCAACTGTATGATATACCATGCCCGACCTTTTGATCGAATTGTTTTCCGAAGATTTGCCTGCGCGTATGCAATCGACCGCCGCCGAAACCCTAAGGCGCCTGATCACCGAGGGTTTGGTTGAGGCGGGTTTAACCTACGCCAGCGCGGGCGCATTTGCCACGCCCCGGCGCCTGACGCTGATGGTAGAGGGGCTGCCGCCCACCTCCCCCGATGTGCGCGAAGATCGGCGCGGCCCCCGCGTTGGCGCGCCCGATCAGGCCCTGGCCGGTTTTTTGCGCAGCACCGGGTTGCGCCAAGATCAGCTTCAGGTGCGGCCTGATAAAAAGGGCGATGTTTATGTCGCCGTGATCGAACGTCCGGGTCGCCCCGCCGCCGATATTGTGGCCGACGTCACCGCGCAGGTGATCCGCACCTTTCCTTGGCCCAAATCCATGCGTTGGGGCGCGGGCAGTTTGCGGTGGGCGCGGCCTTTGCGATCTATCCTATGTATTCTAAGCGATGAAGCGGGCACACATACCGTGCCGTTCACCGTTGATGGCATCACCGCCGGTGACACGACCGAGGGGCATCGGTTCATGGCCCCGGGCCGGTTTGCGGTGCTAAACTTTGCCGATTATCAAACCAAGCTGGCCGCCGCACACGTGGTGTTATCGGCCGATGATCGCGCCGCGCGCATTTGGCAAGATGCCACCACGCTTGCCTTTGCCCAAGGGTTACAGGTGGTCGAGGATCAGGCCCTGTTGGCCGAGGTTGCGGGGTTGGTTGAATGGCCCGAGGTGTTGATGGGCACAATCGGGGCTGAATTTCTGGACCTCCCGGCGGAGGTTTTGCAAACCTCCATGCGCGAACATCAAAAGTTTTTTTCGGTCAAAAACCCCGCCACGGGCCGCATCGAAAAATTTATCACGGTGGCCAACCTGACCACAGCGGACGGGGGCCAAACCATTTTAGCCGGCAATCAAAAGGTGTTGGCCGCGCGGTTATCGGACGCGGTGTTTTTTTGGGAAAACGATCTGCGCGTGGCCCGCGCGGGCATGGGCGATTGGATGGCCGCGTTGGAAAACGTCACGTTTGAGCGGCGCTTAGGCTCACAAGCCGATCGGATTGCCCGCATCGCAGAGTTGGCGCGCCAAATCGCGCCGATGGTAGGCGCGGATGCAGAGGCCGCCGCAACCGCCGCGCGGGTGGCCAAGGCCGACCTAAGTTCGGGCATGGTGTATGAATTCCCCGAGCTGCAGGGCACCATGGGCACCTATTACGCCCACGCCGCGGGCCATGCGGCGGGCATTGCTGCCGTGTGCGCCGAACATTACCAACCCCTGGGTCCGTCGGACGCGGTGCCCACAAACCCCCTATCGGTGGCGGTGGCGTTGGCCGATAAAATCGACACCTTAACGGGTTTTTGGGCGATTGATGAAAAACCCACAGGGTCAAAAGACCCCTTTGCCCTGCGCCGCGCGGCGTTGGGGGTGATACGGATTGTGTTGGAGAATGATTTGCGGATCAAACTCACGAGTATTTTCTCAGTTCAGGCAAAAGCCCTTCATGATTCCCAAGTCCAATTATATTTCAACAGGCTATCTGCAGATAGTAAAGAATATGATGAATTTTTCAGAGGCATGGTCGGAGTTACGGGGGAGATGTTACAAGATAAAGCATTACTAAAGGAGTTAGAAATGTTTCATTCAGAATATAACTCTCCAGGAGAAGATTCGTATAAAACAGAAATTTGGCAAAAAGCAAAAAAATTTATTTTCGATAAAAAAAATATGAAAAAAGGATCAGAAGATTCTATCGCAGAAAACCTCCTCGCTTTCTTCCACGATCGCCTCAAAGTGCACCTGCGTGGCGAAGGTATCGCGCATGATGTGATTGACGCGGTTTTGGCCAAACCGCCCACCGATGATTTGGCCCGCGTTGCCGCCCGCGCCCGCGCGTTGCAGGCGTTTTTGAAAACGCCCGATGGCGAAAACCTGGTCCAAGGGTATCGCCGCGCGGCCAATATCTTGGCCCAGGCCGAGGCACAAGATGGCGTAGACTATCGCATGGCCGATGAAAAATATGCCCAAATGGATGAAGAGCGCGCCCTGTTTTCCGCCCTTTCCACCGCCCGGCTGGCCATCGCGCCGGCCCTACGGGCAGAGGATTTTACCCTTGCAATGAAAGAAATGGCCAAACTGCGTGCCCCGATTGATGCGTTTTTTGAGGCAGTGCAAGTTAACACCGAT
This sequence comes from uncultured Jannaschia sp., assembly GCA_937916365.1. Taxonomy (GTDB): domain Bacteria; phylum Pseudomonadota; class Alphaproteobacteria; order Rhodobacterales; family Rhodobacteraceae; genus JANSYL01. Next base: position 8,545 of record CALFSY010000049.1, read on the forward strand.
CATCAAATTGTCCGCCGCAATCGGTTGGGGTTGCTGCACCACATTGTCGAAACCTGCGGGCAGGTCGCAGATTTGTCGCGATTAGAGGGATAACATGTTTCCCTTTAAGGGCAGGTTCGCAGCCGCCCCATATGCCATGCAAAGAAACGTCGCGTCGGCGTTTTTTGGTAAATCGGTCAAAACCGACTATGGTCTGGACAGTTTCCGCCCACATTGTATTTTCTACGATGTATCCGCGAAAGGGCTGTAATGCTTACCAACCCTGATTTCATGGAAATTACGGCCACCGCCGAAATTCGCACGTCGACCCATGGCAATCGTGCGAAATGTCTGCAACGTTTGATCCGGCTTGACCTGCCCGTGCCGATGACTGTGGCGTTGCCGTTTGATACAGTGCGCGCCATTGCCGCCGGTCAATTACCGGATTTGGGGGCATTGACCGGCATTTTCGATTCCGATGCGTTACTGTCCGTGCGGTCATCCAGCCAAACACCGGATTGGGGTGGCCCCGGCACAATTTTGAACATTGGCATGAACGATGAAAAGGCCGCGGCCTTGGCCGCCACCCATGGCGCGGATGCCGCGGATGCACTGTATCTGGCGTTTATTCGCGGATACGCCGTGGATGTGTTGCGGCTTGACGCTGATATGTTTGATGGCCCGCTCACCCCGCGCCTGGCCAAACGGTATGTTGAGGAAGAGCTAGACGAACCTTTCCCCCAATCCCCCGTGGATCAGCTGGCCGAGGTTTTGCGCGCCATGGCCCGCGCATGGGATGGCACCACCGCCCGCTTGTTGCGCCAGGCTCAGGGCGCGCCGGCCGACGCCGGTTTGGGATTGGTGGTGCAACGCATGGCATTGGGCATTGGGCAGGGCGTGTCGGGATCGGGCGTCGTGCAATTTATTGACACCGCAACCGGCGCGCCCAAGATCACAGGCCGCTACCTGGCCCAGGGGCAGGGGCGCGCAGCGTTAAGCGAACAAAGCGCGCAATATATTCAAAACGATCCGCGCGGCCCTGCGTTAGAAGATCATGCGCCAAAGGCCGTTGCCGCCCTGCGCAACGCAGGCCGTTTGATGCGCGAAAAATTGCGCGACGAAATGCAAATCGAATTTACCTTAATGGGTGGGCAGCTGTTCATTTTAGACGCCCTGCGCGCCCCACGTTCGGGTCAAGCGGATGTATCGGTCACAGTGGGTTTGGCGCAAGAGGGCATTATATCGCAACAAGACGCCCTAACCCGGATAGAGCCCTTTACGTTAAATCAGCTTTTGCATCGCCATGTAAAAGACGCCGCCCCTGGCGATCTATTAACCCAAGGGGTTGCCGCCGCACCGGGGGCTGCGAGCGGTAAAATTGTATTTTCCGCCGCCGCCGCCCAGATTTTGGCGGCCCAAGGCGACGCTTGCATTTTGGTGCGCCGCGAAACCAGCCCCGAGGATATTCGCGGGATGCATGCCGCCCATGCCATTCTGACGGAAAGGGGCGGGATTACCAGCCATGCCGCTGTCATCGCACGGGGGCTCGGGGTGCCGTGCGTGTCTGGGGCGACGCAGCTACAACTCGACCCGCGTAAAAAAACGCTAACTGTGCCAGGGCGCAAAGTGTTTCACGAAGGCGATGTGATCACCGTTGATGGATCAACAGGGGATGTATTCGTTGGCGCGGTTGAAATGACCGAACCCGCCCTGGGTGGTGCCTTTGCCACATTGATGGAATGGGCCGATGCCGCGCGCGACATCGGTATTCGTGCCAATGCCGATACACCGGGGGATGCGGCGGTGGCCCAACGTTTCGGTGTGGATGGGATCGGGTTGTGCCGCACCGAACATATGTTTTTTGACACGGCGCGCTTAACAGTCATGCGGGAAATGATTTTTGCCGAAAACCCCGATGATCGGGCGGCCGCGCTTGCCCGTCTTTTGCCGATGCAACGGGCCGATTTTGTTTCGTTGTTTGAGATGATGAAGGGCAAACCGGTTTGTATCCGTCTGTTCGATCCACCGTTGCATGAATTTTTGCCCAGCGATCGTGAAGGCATCCGCGCGTTGGCCGAGGCCCTTGATTTACCCATTAGTCGTGTTGCCGCACGTATTGAAAGCCTGCAGGAATTTAACCCGATGTTAGGGTTGCGTGGGGTGCGGTTGGGCGTCACGGTGCCGGAAATTTATGATATGCAGGCCCGTGCCATTTTCGAAGCAGCGATTGCCGCCGGCCAAGATGATGCAGCGGTTGTGGCGGAAATCATGATCCCGCTGGTGTCTGCCCGCCGTGAGGTAGAGCTTATAAAAACACGCATTGATGCTGTGGCCGCAGCGGTGCACGCGGCGACGGACCAAGATTTCACGTATCTGTTGGGGGTGATGGTCGAAACCCCGCGTGCGGCGTTGCGGGCGGGTGAAATCGCCGAACATGCGTCTTTTTTGTCTTTTGGAACCAATGATTTGACCCAAATGACCTATGGCCTTAGCCGCGATGACGCAGGGCGCTTTATGTCCGATTACGTTCAAAAAGGCGTTTTTCCGGAGGATCCGTTTACCCAACTTGACCAAGATGGGGTAGGGGAATTGTTGCAGCTTGGCGCCACGCGGGGGCGTCAGGCAAGGCGCGATATGATTTTATCTTTGTGTGGTGAACATGGTGGGCATCCCGATGCGATTGCGTTTTGCCGCGATTCTGGGTTCAATTATATTTCATGTTCGCCCTTTCGTGTGCCCGTGGCCAAATTGGCCGCAGCGCAACTGGCCATCACGTCCGATAAAGATGCCCTTAAACCGTTAGCGCCTGCTGAACAGTGATAATCAAAAATTGGCGTTAAGGGTGATCTCATAAAATGCCAGAATACAGAATGGTCTGCAGATGTTTGAAAATGTCTCGCACATATGCTACGCAAAGCAGCATACAAAACATCCAGATTCTAAAATATCGGCCAAGGAAACCCTGAGGTAGGGTAAGGGGGGATAATGAAAATCCAGCGGTCTTTCGCCGTAGTATACGTAGG
>CALFSY010000050.1 GCA_937916365.1 uncultured Jannaschia sp.
AATCCCCCCCGCTTAGAATTGCGCCGACCACCTCAGTGGCGTGCCACAGAGCGTCGAAAATAGGGCCCAGACGCGCATTCTGCGGGCTATTCAACCAAAGAAAGATTAGACATATCATTGTTCTGCTGGTCGGCGATGCACACGACGCCCGCCGAATATCAATGTTGCGAGGATTAATCAGATAAATTCAAAATGTAAATTCAAGGAAATTCCAATTAAAATAAGCCCGCCAATCCAAGATAACAAGTAGCGTAGCTCTTTCTTATCTTTTATGGTTTGAGCCATCGCCCCTCCCATGTATGCCACCACAATATCAGACGGAACAGCTGTAAGAGGGACAAGAGCACCTAATATAAGAAGCTGTAATTGAACATTAGTTACCGCACTTTGCCCGCCATCAATATTCACAAATGGTGGCAAGAAAAGAGCAAAAAACAAAACAGTTTTCGGATTAAATATTTCAACAAATACACCTTGCCAAAAGATAACTAAAAGAGATTTTTCATATATTTTTGGTAAATCAAAATCAGATTTTACATTGCTATATGCATCACGAATCATGCTAATACCCAACCAAATTAGATATATTGATCCGATATAACGCAGCATTAAAACGAGCCAATCAAATTTATTAAAAACTACCGCTAAACCAAGCGCTGTGGCCACCGCCAAGATTACCCCACCAAGTGCTAATCCAACGGCAGACATTAAGCCAGCAGATTTACTTTGCCCAATACTATGGGATAGGACATAAAGCATCGAAGGTCCCGGCGTAATACTTAAAGCAAGCCCTGCTAATGTGACTACGATAATAGATTCTAAATTAGGCATATATTCAATTCACCTTTTGACGTAACCGACTTTCAAACGGATTATTAGTTGAGTTAGGTATATTATTTTCATCAGATAATTGATTTTGCTTTTGTGTGTACCTAAGATAGGGGAAATCACGTATCAACATACGTTCCAAATGCGCACCGGCCTTAAAAGGCTGATATTGCGCAGGGCGTTCTGTGGTTATCAATTGAGGAAATGGTTGGATTACTGTATCATAATTAGCTGCAACAAAATAAGGTAAAGAAAATCGTTCTGGGCTTAAATTTAACACACGATGTGGAGTTGATCGGAGCAAACCGTTACTCCATGCTTCTAGCATATCACCAACATTCACAACGAATACTTGAGGATCCACGGGAACGTCAATCCAACGGTCATCTTGTGTCATAACTTGAAGACCTTCGTTACGTGTGTGTAGCAAAGTTAAACATTCATAATCGGTATGTGCACCCATATTCACAGATTGATGATTAATGCTATTACTTTGGCGTACATAATGAAGAAGCCTGAGCTGCGAAATGGGTTTTGTCATCTGACATGTCATTGCCCCGTTAGGAAGCCCCAGATGAACCTCTAAACTTGAACATACTAAATGCCCAAGTGCTGAAATTTTTGAATAATATTCGGAAACAATTTCTTTGAATCCAGTCAGTTCAGGCCAAACATTTGGTCCTAATACACGATTCCCACTTAAATAATCAGGATCATCATCAGGTAAATCAAGCCCAAGATCAAAAGCCTCATAATTACGATTAACCTCGTCGGGATAATCCCCTTTTTCATTAAAAGGAACATATCCGCGATGATTCGAACTATGCCCAATATAATAACGCTGCTTCATCTCATCAGGTAAAGTAAAAAATTGGCGAGCAGCATGATAAGTTGCTTCGATTAATTCAAGATCAATACCATGATCACATATTCTAAAAAATCCTATATTACGCGCTGCCCAACCAATGGTGTCTGCAACCTCTTTGAAATGAATTTCATCATTCTTCATAAGCCCAGAAACACTGATCAGTGGAAGGGAGTCCATGCGATAATTTCCGCATTTAATTTCAGAATATCTAATATCACTAGTCTTCAAATATTATTCGATCAATAATTGAGAGTTGCTATGCATTGGGAAATATAGATGGAATGTTGATCCTTGCCCAAGCGTTGATGTAACAGAAATCGCTCCACCTGATTGCTGCATGAAACCTAAAACCATTGATAACCCCAAACCCGTTCCCATACCAACCTCTTTAGTTGTATAGAAGGGATCAAAAATTCTGTGCAGATGATCCTCATGGATACCATCACCATAATCTTGGACACTTAAGTGCACATATGAACCTGGCGCTAAATCAACAGAAAGCTCTTGAATATCAGACCAGGAAAGTTTTATATTCTCAGTTGCAATACATAACAGCCCCCCGCCGAGCATAGCATCCCTTGCATTAATTATAAGATTAAGCAAAGCATTTTCTGTAGCATTTTTATCAATATTAACTTTCCAAAGATTTTCAGCTAAGTTTAGTTTCAATGTAATATTTGCTGATAAAATGCGCTTACTTAATTCACAAGTTGTATGAATCAGGTCGTTAAAATCTATAACTTCGGGCTCTAAACGGGAACGTTGTGAAAAGGCAAGCATATTCCGGATCAATTTTGCGCCACGCTCGGAAGCAGCTTGGGCGGCATTTAAGCATTCCTTCGTATCGGGATCAACAATATTTGCCTCATCTTGAACAAATTCCAAATTTCCAGAAATTATTGTGAGAAGATTATTAAAATCATGTGCAAACCCGCCGGTTAATCGGCCAACAGCTTCAAGTTTACGCGCTTCAAATAATTTTGCTTCTAAAGATTTTCGCTTCGTAACTTCCTGGGATAATTGTGCGTGAGATTGCACTAAATCTTCATAACGTTGATTTGAACGTCGTGCCTCGGCAAGCAACTCCAATTTCGCGCTGGCCATAGCAGCAACAGTAGTTAAAATTTCCAGCTCTGCGGTACCAAAAGCATTGGGATCTGGGTGTTCACTGTCGATAACCCCCACGACACGGTTACGGAAAATCATTGGAACACAGATTTCCGATCTTGCCAGTTGCGTATCTAAAATATAATTTTCATCTCTACGTAAATCTTCGATAATTATAGCCTCTTTTCTTTGCGCAACGCGCCCTGTAACCCCTTGGCCAAATGGGATCCGAAGTGGATTTATAATGTTACGTCCAAATGGGTTTTTTTCACCCAGAGCAGCAACTTGAACAAGCTCTGTTTGAGCTGAGTTTGCTTCATATATTACGCAATCAATAAAATTTAGGCGACCAACAACATTTTGTGCGACATACCAATAAAGATCTTCGGCACTAGGGATTGCCATGACATCAATCGCAAACGCATTAAGCGTGCGCAGGATAACAGCCTCATACTTCTGCTCATCGGTATTAATAAGGGATAAGACCGGTTTAAGCAATTCAAGAATCCTTTTAGGAAGAATTTTAATCATTTATAGTCTAAATTATTTTAACCAAAAAGACAATGGAAAATTTCATATGCCCTAACCGTTAACCAAAGTATAAAAAATTTATCATATAAATTGAATAATATAATCAAGATTTCTTTAAGTAACCTTATATATATTATGGATATGATTAACCCTAGCGTTATGGTATATAAAATCTAAATAAATTTGTTTGAAGTTTTTCATTCGGTAGAAATCTAATTTTATACTATAATAACGGTTATACTTTCATCTTATGTATTGCGTACTTGTCGTGGCAAACTATGGCACAAGTTACACATAAACATGTGTGCGTACGGTTGGGTTTCCTTTCTGTTCTGTGGGTTGTGTCAAACATCGCTTATCCGTATCCATAAGCAACCCTATTGCTAAGGATATGGTTCATGGCACCTTCGCCGTATCGCACCTCTGCTGTATCTAACTCTACCCATGCGCCGGGCACGTCGGAAGATCGGGAAAAATCTCGTAATATAAATAGTTTGCGCGATTTGATCCCTTTTCTGCGACCGTATCTTGGTATGTTGATGATGGCTTTGGTGGCACTGGTTTTCACGGCGGTCGTATCTCTGGCGCTGCCTCTGGCGGTGCGGCGGGTGGTTGATGGATTTGATACTGCAAACACCGATTTACTTAACCAATATTTTTTGGCCGCCTTGGTCATCGCTATGCTTTTGGCCTTGGGCACGGGCGCGCGGTATTATCTGGTAACCCGGTTGGGTGAACGGGTAATTGCCGATATTCGTATAACACTTTTCAATCGAATGATTGATATGAGCCCCGCATTCTACGAACGCATTTTAACCGGTGAAGTTCTAAGCCGCCTGACCACAGACACCACGCTATTGCTAAGTGTTATATCATCGTCTGTTTCTGTTGCATTGCGCAACCTGTTGGTCTTGGTTGGCGGGTTGGTTTTGATGCTGATTACATCGGCAAAACTGACGGGAATGGTATTATTAATCGTGCCTGTGATTGTTGTGCCGATTGTGATTTTAGGGCGGCGTTTGCGGCACTTATCACGCGCAAATCAAGATTGGATCGCAGAAAGTTCCGGTAATGCGTCCGAGGCATTATTGTCTGCCCAAACGGTGCAAGCCTTTACCCATGAAAAACCTTCAACCGACGCCTTTGGACGCGTCACCGAACAAAGTTTTAACAGTGCACAACAACGAATCGGCACCCGGGCGATTATGACCGTGATTGTTATTTCCATGGTTTTTGCAGGAATTATTGGTGTGCTGTGGGTGGGCGCCCGCGATGTGCGCGACACAATCATGTCTGTGGGTGAGCTGATCCAATTTCTGATTTACGCAATCATGGTCGCAGGTGCCGTGGGCGCCCTTAGCGAAATTTGGGGCGAATTACAGCGAGCGGCGGGCGCAACCGAACGCCTGGTGGAATTGTTGCGCATTCAAGACATAGTCACAGACCCCGCAAACAACACCCCCCTACCCCATGGGGGAAAAGGCGAAATCATCTTTGAGAGTGTCACATTTTCCTACCCAACCCGCCCCGAAGATGCCGTGTTGAATAACGTGAGTTTCACCATCCATCCCGGGGAAACCGTGGCATTGGTTGGCCCATCAGGGGCCGGTAAAACAACACTCTTTCAACTGATCTTACGATTTTACGATCCAGATACAGGATACATCACATTGGATGGCCAAAGCCTGCGCACAATGGCACGGGAAACGTTTCGCCGTGCCATTGCGCTTGTCCCACAAGATCCGGTAATTTTCGCCGCATCTGCGCGGGAAAACATCCGATTTGGCCGCCCCGAAGCCAGCGATGCAGAGATTGAAATGGCCGCCAAAGCCGCCGCCGCGCATGGTTTTTTGAAGGGTTTACCAAATGGTTACGACACATATGTTGGCGAACGGGGATTGATGTTATCGGGGGGGCAAAAACAACGTATCGCCATCGCACGGGCAATTTTGCGCGATGCCCCCATCCTATTATTGGATGAAGCCACCAGCGCGCTTGACGCCGAATCCGAACGCGCCGTGCATAATGCGGTTACCGCCTTAAGCCAGGGGCGCACAACATTGATCGTGGCACATCGGTTGGCCACAGTAAAACAAGCAGACCGAATTTTAGTGTTTGAGGCCGGGCGCATCGTGGCGGAAGGCACCCACACATCACTGGTTGCCCAAAACGGCCTTTATGCACGGTTGGCACGATTACAATTTACCGAAGGTTTGACCGCGGCAGAGTAAATCTAGCACCGGCCATCGAATCGCCACCGCAACATGCAGCATGATTATAAAAGCGTTTTTTCAGCTTTAAGGTATTTGCACACATACATTTTAAGGTGCAATGTAGAACGTATCAAAGAACCGCTTGAAAAAGACGGCACCGATATAAGGCATACCGATAAGGGAGGATCATAATCACATGGTGCAATTTACCAGCGTTGCCGACGCACAGAAAATCGAACACGATCTACCCTGGCCCGAAAGCCAACCGGCCACCACGATTTACGACCTGCTCAGCCAGCGGAAAAATCAACACGGGCAGCTTAATGCCATAAGTTTTCAGATGTTTTCAGGGCCAACCGATTCGGCCGAAACGCTAAGTTGGGCCGACCTTCACGCTCGCGTCACGCAGGCGGCGAATTTATTTCGTGCATTGGGCGTGGGGCCGTCGGACACTGTCGCCTATGTTTTACCAAATGCCAATGAAACGGTGGTGACCCTTTTGGCCGGCACCGTGGCCGGCATTGCCGCCCCAATTAACCCGTTGTTGGATACTGAACAAATTGCCGCGATTTTGCGCGAAACACGCGCAAAGGTTGTTGTGACGCTAAAGGCATTTCCCAAAACCGATGTGGCGCAAAAAGTGGCCCAAGCCGTCGCACACGCGCCAAATGTCGAAACCGTGATCGAAGTTGATTTACTGCGTTATTTAACGGGGGTTAAAAAATTTATTGTGCCGCTGATTCGGCCCAAAAATCCGGTGCCCCACAATGCCAAGGTTTTGGATTTCAAAACCGAATGCACCAAACAACCACACGATAACCTTACCTTTGAAGATTTGGCAGCAGACCGCGTTGCCGCGTATTTCCACACCGGTGGCACAACCGGGATGCCCAAGGTCGCACAACATAAATATTCCGGCATGATCTATAATGGGTGGTTAGGGGCCACGATCCTTTTCTCAGAAAAAGATAACGTAATCTGCCCTCTGCCATTGTTCCATGTTTTTGCGTGCCACGTGATTTTGATGGCAATGCTGGCCTCGGGCGCGCATGTGATTTTTCCCACGCCACAAGGGTATCGCGGCGAAGGCGTGTTCGATAATTTCTGGAAATTGGTGGAACGCTGGAAAATTACCTTTATCATCACGGTGCCCACAGCGATTGCCGCAATGATGCAACGCCCTGTTAATGCAGATGTATCAACTGTGAAAACGGCGTTTTCGGGATCTTCCCCCCTGCCCGTCGAATTGTTTCGCAGGTTTGAACGCGCAACAGGCGTCACCCTGGTGGAAGGGTATGGATTGACCGAGGCAACGTGCCTTGTGTCCTGCAACCCCGTTGATGGGGAAAAGAAAATAGGATCGGTTGGTGTGCCATTCCCCCATACACGGGTGAAAATCCTCAAACATGGGGCAGAAGGTGTGATAGAATGTGCCGTTGATGAGGTGGGGGAAATTTGCATCGACAATCCCGGCGTGTTCGAAGGGTCAACCTATACCGAAACAGATAAAAACCATGATTTATTCCACCATGATGTTTACCTACGCACAGGCGATCTGGGCCGAATCGATTCTGATGGTTACTTATGGATCACGGGACGGGCCAAAGATTTAATCATTCGCGGCGGCCACAACATTGACCCCGCCGTGATTGAAGAGGCATTGGCAAGCCATGAGGCCGTGGCATTTGCAGGCGCCATAGGGCAGCCTGATCAATTTGCCGGGGAATTGCCTTGCGCATATGTGGAATTGGTGGCCGATGCAAACGTATCGGTTGATGAATTGATGGCGTGGTGTCAAAGTCATATCCATGAACGCGCGGCGATCCCCAAACACCTAGAAATTTTGGATGAATTACCCAAAACAGCCGTCGGAAAGGTGTTCAAACCCGATCTGCGCAAACGGGCCATTAAACGAATTTATAACGCCGCCTTGGCCGACGCGAACATTGCCGCCAAGGTAGGGATCGTGCGCGAAGATAAAAAATTAGGTCTGGTGGCCGAAATACGCCGGACCGGCGAATTGGATGAACAACATTTAACCCAACTGTTGGGGCAATTCACTCGCCCCTGGGTTTGGACGGAAGGTTAAGATTATAAAACATAATCACTATATTGCCGTTTAGGTTTGAGGTGTAACCCAACACGCAAGCATCAATCATAAATATCGCCCGTGCCTTTGAATTGACCACGCTTTACCAAACGCACTTACAAGACTGGCCCAAAGTGCTAATTGGTAGCAATGTTTACCTTTACACATGCGACAAAGGAAAATCCCAGAGGTGCCATCAAATCAAAATGTAGCGTCATCCCCTTTGTAAACAGAATCAAAATAGCCGCGCTCATAAGCCGAATTAAGATTCGACAAACTGCTTTATTTGCTCAAACACGTATATTCTTTTGCTACACTCATTATAAAGGACTCCATGACCAAACCCTGCATCATTTGTATTGCAATCACAGGATCGGTGCCGCGCAAACAAAACAATCCTGCGGTGCCAATCACTGTCTCAGAACAAATCGAAAGCACGCACGCAGCATTTGAAGCCGGGGCCAGCATTTGCCACGCCCATGTGCGCAACGACGATCAAACGCCATCGTCGGATCCTGAAAAATTTGCCAGATTAAAAGAAGGCATAGAAAAACACTGCCCTGGTATGATTATTCAATTTTCCACCGGTGGTCGGTCTGGCGCGGGGCGGGAACGCGGTGGCATGTTGCCCTTACGCCCCGATATGGCGTCGCTTGCGGTAGGATCAAACAATTTTCCAACGCGCGTCTATGAAAACCCGCCCGATCTGGTGGATTGGTTGGCGGCGGAAATGCGCACCTACGGCATAAAACCCGAAATCGAAGCCTTCGATCTAAGCCATATTCATCAGGCTGCCGCGATGAGATATGATGGGCGATTGGTGGGCAATCCCTATGTGCAATTTGTAATGGGTATAAAAAACGCCATGCCTGCGGATCGTGATGTGTTTGGGTATTACGTTAAAACAATGGAACGCTTGATGCCAGAATCCGAATGGTGTGCGGCGGGTATCGGTCGTGCACAAATCAAAGTAAATGAGTGGAGCATTGCTGCAGGGGGCCACGCACGCACCGGCCTAGAGGATAACGTGCGACTAGATCACGGTACATTGGCCCCTTCAAATGCGGCCCTGGTGCAACGAGTGGTCGATATTTGCGGGCACGTGGGCCGCCCCGTTGCCACGCCTATACAAGCCCGCAAAATATTGGGGCTAATATAAATCGCCCCTCCTTTATATATGATGCCAACTCCATTTCGTTAAAACAATTATGGGCCGTTGTTGCCAATGTGTTTTATCCGGCGGATGCGGGTTCTTCCTTTGGACGTTCGGCATAAATCATCAATGGTTGCGTGCGTGAAACGACCGCCTCTTCGTTAACAACAACCTCTTCAACCCCATCGGCACTGGGCAAATCAAACATGGTGTCCAGCAGAATGTCTTCCATAATTGACCGCAACCCCCGTGCCCCGGTTTTGCGTTCGATGGCCCGTTTTGCGATGGCTGCCAACGCATCTTCGGTAAAGGTCAATTTTACGCCTTCAAGGTCAAAAAGACGCTGATATTGTTTAATCAGAGCATTTTTGGGCTGTGTCAAAATTTTGACTAGTGCGTCTTCGTCCAAATCCGTCAAGGTGGCAATGACGGGCAAGCGCCCCACAAATTCAGGGATTAGGCCGAATTTCAAAAGATCCTCGGGCTCTAACTCGCCAAACATTTCCCCCACGCCCCTGGTATCGGTTTCTTTGACATCGGCCCCGAACCCGATGGCCGATCCCTTACCGCGATTGGCGATAATTTTTTCAAGTCCGGCAAAGGCCCCCCCACAAATAAACAATATGTTTGTGGTATCGACCTGCATAAATTCCTGTTGTGGATGTTTGCGCCCCCCTTGGGGTGGGACAGATGCGACAGTGCCTTCCATAATTTTCAAAAGCGCCTGTTGCACACCTTCGCCCGATACATCACGCGTAATGGACGGATTGTCGGACTTGCGTGTGATTTTATCGACCTCATCAATATATACAATGCCACGTTGAGCACGTTCCACGTTGTATTCTGAGGCCTGTAAAAGTTTTAGAATGATGTTTTCGACATCTTCACCCACATATCCCGCCTCGGTCAGGGTCGTGGCATCAGCCATAGTAAAGGGCACATCCAATATCCGTGCCAACGTATGGGCCAGCAGGGTTTTACCGCTGCCCGTAGGACCAATAAGCAGAATGTTGGATTTCGCTAATTCGATTTCGGTTTTTCCCGAATTATTTAGGCGCTTGTAATGGTTGTGCACAGCCACCGACAAAACCCGTTTTGCATGGGCCTGACCAATGACATAATCGTCCAAAACATCGCAAATTTCTTGCGGGCTTGGCACCCCGTCCGATGATTTCAGACCGCTGGTTTTCGCCTCTTCACGGATAATATCCATGCACAATTCAACGCATTCATCACAAATGAACACCGTAGGGCCCGCGATTAATTTGCGCACCTCGTGCTGGCTTTTGCCGCAAAATGAACAATACAGCGTATTTTTTGTCGTGTTGCCCGATGAATTTGCCATATAGTTTCCCCTAAATGGGCCGATTGCTATGGTAAGATTTACTTATCAAAACTGCGACACCTTGTATCCAGTCTACAAAGACCCCTATTTAGTTAGCCTAAAACACAAGATCGGGCGCCACAACGCCAAAATGTTGCCTCCGTAATCGAACCGATCACGAAATCTTAGGCGTTGCCATTTTCCGCAGCTTCGCTGTCTTCGGTGCGGTTTTCCACAATCTCATCAATCAGGCCCCAATCCTTTGCTTGTTCGGGATCCATGAAATTGTCACGTTCCAACGCTTGGACGACATTATCAAAATCTTGGCCCGTGTGTTTCACATAGATTTGATTAAGCCGATCTTTCAACTTTTGCGTTTCTTGGGCGTGGATCATGTCGGTGGCCTGCCCTTGATACCCACCCGAGGGTTGGTGCACCATAATGCGGCTATTCGGTAATGACCGGCGCATACCCGCCGCCCCCGCCGCCAACAACAATGATCCCATTGACGCCGCCTGTCCCACGCACAACGTGGACACCGCGGGTTTGATATATTGCATCGTATCGTAAATCGACAATCCGCTGGTCACGACACCACCCGGCGAATTGATATACATGGCGATTTCTTTCGATGGATTTTCAGATTCTAAAAACAGCAACTGTGCGACAATCAAGCTCGACATGCCATCGAAAACCGGACCGGAAACAAAAATGATCCGTTCCTTCAGAAGCCTGGAAAAAATGTCATACGCGCGTTCGCCGCGACTGGTTTGTTCAACCACCATGGGAACCAACGTGTTCATATAAATGTCATGTGGATCTTTCATGCCTGCCCTGCTTTTGAATATTTACGGTTTATTCTGATAAACCTTGTCATAATATCGCGCATGGGCCTGTGCAAGGGTGGGTGGGTTTTCTAAACCTTGGGCGTTATGGCAACCATACAGCGCACTGATTTTCATATGTTTGGCATTATCCCTGCACCTAACACCCATCATAGTATCAGTATGTAGGTGTTTTTGGGGTGCATTGCATTTGTCTTTTCTAAATAAGAAAAACCTTCTTTTTTCACGCTTCTTTCCCTGCGTAGGGTGGGATGTAGCGCCCCATGTCATGCATTAGCGCCACAAAACCCGCAATCTGATCTTCGATCATACGCGCGCCGGCCTCGGCCGTGGCGGCGCGGGCATTGCCCACAGCGCCATGATCGTTCAAATCCTGGGCAAGCCAACCTAAATTCGCCTCGGCCATATGATAGCCAAGGTGGCGCGCCCCCTGCCGTAGGGCCGTTTGGCGGCTAGAAAAATCCTGTGCCAGATCCATATCAACCAAATCGGGGTAAAGCGCCAACATCATGGAGGTTTCATAAAATCCGGCATGGATGTCGATCATCGGGGTTTTAGGATCATCCGCCACCCTACGCGCCCCTAACCGTGCCCAGGCGGTTGTTACCACAGCCATGGTATGGGTCTGCCGCAATTCGCGCGCAACAATGTCCATCGGGGCAACATTGCCGCCGTGGCTGGTGATGATAACCAATTTGCGCACACCGGCCCGTGCAACACTGTGACCGATTTGCAACCAGGTTTTAATTACAACCTCCCAATCAACTGTCAACGTTCCGGGAAACGCAATGTGTTCGTTGGATTTGCACACTTGCTGCACCGGCAAAAACGTCACCGGCGCATCGGTTGGTAATGCAACCGCCGCGCGGGTAACCATCGCCTCGGCGATCAACGCATCTACCCCCACGGGCAAATGCGGCCCATGTTGTTCGATCGCGGCAATGGGCAGCACCGCAATCCAATCCCGACACACAGTTTCGTTAAATGCGCGGGTCGTCATGTCGCGCCAGAATCGACCGGGTAAATCCATGGGCAGCCTCTTGGTCATGCTACGCGCACATTATAAAACGTTGACGCTCTGGGCCTAGCCAAACATGAGGTAGTGTGCAATCTCTTCAGTGATACAACGCGCATATCAGTTTTTTACCGGAGCTTTCCATGCCACACGGCACCGCCCCTAACCCAAAACCCGATACCGCGCCCTTTGATTGGGCTGATCCCTTGAACCTATCTGCACAGTTAGGCGAAGATGAACGGATGATCGCCAACAGTGCCCGCGCCTATGCGCACGATAAATTGATGCCGCGTGTGACGCAGGCCTATCTAAACGAAACGGTTGATCCAGACATATTCGCCGAAATGGGGCAGATGGGGCTGCTGGGCGTGACGATCCCGGAAATCTATGGCGGGCTGGGCGCCGGATACGTGGCGTACGGTCTGGTTGCCCGTGAGATTGAGCGGGTGGACAGTGGCTATCGGTCGATGATGAGCGTGCAATCAAGCCTAGTGATGTATCCGATCCTGGCGTATGGTTCTGAACCTCAAAGGCAAAAATATTTGCCAGATCTGGCCACAGGCACGCATATAGGATGTTTTGGACTAACCGAACCGGATGCAGGCAGCGACCCTGCCGCCATGAAAACCCACGCAGACCGGATTGAAGGGGGGTATCGGCTAACCGGCACAAAGATGTGGATTTCCAACAGCCCCATCGCCGATATTTTTGTCGTTTGGGCTAAATCCGCCGCGCATAACGGGCGCATTCGCGGATTCATCCTAGAAAAAGGCATGCCCGGCCTGTCCACCCCGAAAATTGACGGTAAACTTTCGCTGCGCACTTCGGTCACTGGGGAAATCGTGATGAACGGGGTCGAGGTGGGCGACGACGCATTGTTGCCCCATGTCGAAGGGTTGAAGGGGCCATTTGGGTGTTTGAATCGGGCGCGATACGGCATCGCCTGGGGGGTGATGGGTGCGGCAGAGGATTGTTGGCATCGCGCAAGGCAATATGGGGTGGACCGTATGCAATTCGGGCGGCCCCTGGCACAAACGCAGATGTTTCAAAAAAAACTGGCCGATATGCAAACCGAAATCACGTTGGGCCTACAGGCCGCCCTGCGCGCGGGACGGATGTTGGATAACGGCATCTGCGCGCCCGAGGTGATTTCGTTGATAAAACGCAATAATACAGGCAAGGCGTTAGACATCGCGCGCATGGCGCGCGACATGCACGGCGGCAATGGCATCATGGCCGAATATCATGTCATGCGTCACGCCCAGAATCTCGAAACCGTCAACACCTACGAAGGCACGCATGACGTTCACGCCCTAATCCTTGGGCGCGCACAAACAGGGTTACAGGCATTTTTCTAAAATCAACGTTCCTTAGAGGCCAGAGATACACACCTCTGGCAAACGGGGTCTGTCATCATTATCAACGTGCGCAAGCCAGCAAACCTGCGATGTCCAAATGTGCCTCTATATGCTG
>CALFSY010000051.1 GCA_937916365.1 uncultured Jannaschia sp.
CCATCCGGTCATCTGTGAAATGCGCATGGACAAGGCCCCGGTGGCCGCAATTTCACCGAGGCTGGCCCCGCCATTTTGCCACAACACGATTGCCATCAAAACCAAAATAACCGGCAATAATCCGGCCATCGCCATCAACGCAAACCGGAACCCCGCCGAGAGAAACCCAAAATAAAGCGCCTTTTCGCGGTAGGTTTTCAAGGCGTCGATCGCTGCCGCATCCTCATGATTGGTATGGCCAAATAGCTTGACCGTCTTGATGTTGGTGATGGTGTCCACAATCTGACCCGTCACATTGGCCCGCGCCGCCGCACGTGCCTTTGAACGGTGCCGAATACGCGGCAAATACCAAGCGATCATAATGGCATAAAGCCCCAGCCACACCATCAGACACACCGCGATGCGCCAATCAATCGCCGTGAGCATGACCAACGCCCCGATCAGGGTGGCAATGGAAAATGCGGCCGCATTGATAATTTCGGTCACGACATTGACCAACGCCGTGGCAGTTTGCGTTTGCTTTTGGGCGATACGGCCCGCAAAATCATTGTCGAAAAACGAAACGGCCTGCCCCAATGTCCACCGGTGCAGACGCGATTGGACCAAAGGCGTTAGATTGGGGGGTAAAACAATGCCGGTGAAAACGGCACTGGCGCCAAAAAACACCGGCCGGATCAGCAGATAAAACCCAACATAAACCAAAATCAACACGGTATGTTCGGCAAAATACCGACCCGCCTGAACGTTTTGTGCCGTGCTATCAATCAAAACGCCCAGAAGATACGCCGCCGAAACCTCCATCATCCCGGCCAAACCAGATACGATTGCAGCCAGCAGGATAATCCGTTGGCTGCCGCGTAAACACCATTGCACAAACCGCCAAAGCGTGGTCGGCGCAGGCCCAATGGCAGGCATAAACCCATCAATCAAATTAGACATCCAGGTCATAAATGCCGTCCAGGTCATGGGCGGTGTCTCAACATCATATTATGCACGGTATGATTCCATATGGTGCCGCTTAGGTGTTTGTTTTTCGTTATATCCGCCCCGATAGGCAGCGATCAGTTGCACATAAGCATTAACAACAGCGTCTTTAGAAAATTGCGTGGCCAATTTCTGGGCCCCACATTTCACCAAACGTTGCCGCAAATCAGGGGCGTTGATGGCGCGGCGAATACCGGCTGCCAAAGACTCGGCGGTGAAATCGGGCACCAAAATTCCCGTTTCACCGTCTTTAATCAGCCAACTGGGGCCTGGTGTTGGTGTCGAAATAACCGGCCCCCCCACCTGCCACGCCTCAAGCACCACATTGCCAAGCGTTTCATGGGTTGATGATACGCAGGCCAGATCGGCGACGGCAATCCATCGGGTGGGGTCTGTCACCCATCCGGTCATGTGCACACGGTTTTGCACGCCCAATTCCTGCGCCAATGTTTGCAGTTTGCCACGTTCTGGGCCGTCGCCCACCAAACACAACGCGGTGTTTGGCACCTGCGCCATGGCACGGATTAAGGTATCAAATCCCTTTAACGCCACGAAGCGCCCGGCGGCGCATAGGATAAAATTGTCTTTCGGGAGGTCAAACTGTGGTGCGCCACCGCCCACTTCACCCATGCGCGGGAAATTGGAAATTACCTGCACGGGCTTTGTCCAACCCAGGTCTTTTAAGCGGTTAGGAATGTCGGGGGTGTTGGTGACGATGCAATCGGCCCTATCGAAATGCGCAATATGACGCGGATAATCACCCAAACGCACCAATCGCGCCGGGCCAACAGCGCGGGGCAAAAGCGTGGCGGCCTTGGGCATCCATGCGATGACAGCATCGGGCATCCAATCACGGATTTGACGATTAACCCACTGTTGCAGCAGCACGCGAATGGGGCGAAAGCGGGGATAATGCGCCTCTTTCACCATGCCAAGGGCGATCATTTGATCGCGCCAGGTTCGGCCTGGGCGGATTAAAAAACGCTGTTCTATCCCGGCACCATCGAAACCTTTGCACAGGGATACGAAAAAACGTTCTGCACCGCCCTCTTTCCCGAAATGCAAATGCAAGATACGCTTAACCGGGGCATCCATCCGATCGTGCATGGTATCGGCGCCCTTAAGCATATGGCTGTGTGGCAAATGTAGGCCACTCAATATAAGGGCGTGCGATGGTATAAAATATCATTCGGCCGCCCCGGCCTGCTGTATGTCATCGGTGCCGATAAATCCCCCCGATTGTCGCGCCCAAAATCCGGCATATAGGCCATTTTGTGCCAATAGCGTGGTGTGGCTGCCTTGCTCAACCACGCGCCCTTGGTCCAAAACGATAATCCGATCCATCCGTGCAATCGTGCTAAGGCGGTGGGCAATAGCGATGACAGTTTTGCCCTCCATCACGCCATAAAGGGTGTCTAGGATCGTGGCCTCAACCTCACTATCCAGGGCGCTGGTGGCCTCATCCAGCACCAGGATCGGGGCATTTTTCAAAATCACCCGGGCCAACGCGATGCGTTGCCTTTGCCCGCCCGATAGTTTGATGCCACGTTCCCCGACGCGGGCGTCATAGCCGCGCCGTCCTTCGGGATCTTCGAGATCAAGGATAAAATCATGCGCCGCGGCCCTTTGGGCGGCATCGCGCATTGCAGCCTCGGTTGCGTCGGGACGGCCATAAAAAATGTTTTCACGCACCGCACGATGCAGCAGGGTATTATCTTGCTGCACCATGCCGATAAGCTGGCGCAGGCTATCTTGGCGGACATCAGCAATATTTTGCCCATCAATCAAAATTTGCCCACCCTCAACATCGTAAAACCGCAGCAAAAGTTTGACCAAGGTGGATTTCCCCGCACCCGAACGCCCCACCAGCCCCACCTTTTCCCCTGGGGCCACGGTAAGATCAATGTGATCCAACCCACCGGTTACGCGGCCGTAGTGGTGGCTGATGTTGTCAAACCGAATTTCCCCTTGGCGGAAATTGAGCGCGGGCGCATTGGGTTTATCCACCAAAGTGATTGGGTCGGTGATGGTTTCCATGCCTTCGGCCACAACACCTAAAGATCGGAAAAGCGATGACACCGCCCACATGATCCACCCCGTCATCGCATTCAGGCGCAGCGTTAGGGCCGTGGCCGCCGCAACCGCGCCAACGCTGGCCGCACCTTGGGCCCACAACCCAACGGCCCACCCCACGACCGCAACGATCAAAAACCCATTGATTGCGGTTAACGCCACATCCATGATCGTATAAATCCGCATTTCATACCCAAAGGTGGTGCGGGTATGTTCGATCGCCTCTTTTGCGTATTCGACCTCGCGGTCATGGTGGGCAAACAGTTTTACGGAATGGATATTTGTGTAACTGTCCACAACACGCCCTGTTGTCATAGATCGCGCATCCGCCGCCGCTTGCGAAGCCGGGCCAATCCGTTTCATCGTCCAGCGCAACAGAAATGTATACAGCATCAACCACGCAACCAACGGCAGCGCCAGTCGTGGGTCCGCGTCCATCAACAAAACAATGGCACCGGCGAGATACGCCAACGAAAACGTAATTGCATCAAAGACTTGAAAAACGGCCTCGCCCGCGCTGGTGGGGGTTTGCATGATGCGGTTGGCAATGCGCCCCGCAAAATCGTTTTCAAACCACCCCACTGATTGGCGCAGAACCTGCCGGTGCGCCCGCCACCGGATCAAGGCGCCAAAGTTTGGTAAAATCCCATTGTTCAAAAGCGCCGTATCAATCCCCTGTATCAATGGGCGCAGCGTCAGCGTGAACACAGCGGCCAAAACAAATTCGACCCCATGGTTTGCAAAAACCTCGGCCGGGGTGTTGTCTGACAAGAGGTCCACAATGCGCCCCATATACCAGATCAACCCAATTTCGATAATGGCCACAAGAATCGACACGGCAACAGACGCCGCATAAAGTTTTTTGAACGGCTGCGAATAATCCCACAAAAATGCCCATAACCCCCGTGGGGGGGCATTCGTTTCGGGATAATCCGTGTAAGGATCAACCAATTTTTCGAAAAAGCGGAACATTAAGGCACACATCCGTTGACCATTATGGTCAATATAACGTCCATCGCGTAGGAAAACCATGCACACGCGCAAATAGTAAAATTTTATATTATGTGCTAAACAATGGTTGAATGCCACATTAGGCACATAACACATCAATACATACCAATAAACGCACAAGGGCGCCGTAAAGACGCCCTTGTGTAGTTTTATGCAAAATCGCGGGGATGCAAATTTTACATCATACCGCCCATATCCGGCATACCACCGCCTGCAGGGGCGGCGGCGCCTTTCGGTTCAGGTTTATCAGCCACCATCGCCTCGGTCGTGATAAGAAGGCCCGCAACCGATGCGGCATCTTCCAACGCGGTGCGCACCACTTTGGCGGGGTCAATCACACCAAAGGCAAATAGATCACCATATTCCTCGGTCTGGGCGTTAAAGCCAAAGGTCATGTCGTGGGATTCGCGGATTTTACCGGCAACAACCGATCCATCCACACCAGAGTTTTCCGCAATCTGGCGCAAAGGAGCCTCAAGCGCACGGGCCACGATGGTGATACCGGCGTTTTGGTCGGCGTTTTCACCGGTTAAGCCTTCTAAGGCCTTGGCCCCTTGGACCAACGCCACACCACCACCTACAACTACACCTTCCTGCACGGCGGCGCGAGTGGCGTTTAGGGCATCATCAACACGGTCTTTGCGTTCTTTGACCTCAACCTCGGTCATGCCACCCACACGGATCACTGCCACACCACCGGCCAATTTTGCCACGCGTTCCTGTAGTTTTTCGCGATCATAGTCAGAGGTTGTTTCTTCGATCTGTTGACGGATTTGGGCAACGCGTGCCTCAATTTCCGCTTTTTCGCCAGCGCCATCAACGATGGTGGTTTCGTCCTTGGTCATGGCAATGCGTTTTGCCGATCCAAGCATATCCATCGTGACATTTTCCAACTTCATGCCCAGGTCTTCGGAAATGACCTGACCACCAGTTAGAATAGCAATGTCTTGGAGCATGGCTTTGCGACGATCACCAAACCCTGGGGCTTTGACAGATGCGATTTTAAGCCCACCGCGCAGTTTGTTAACAACCAAAGTTGCCAGTGCCTCGCCCTCGACATCTTCGGCCACAATCAAAAGCGGCTTACCAGATTGGATGACCGATTCCAGCAATGGGACCATCGGCTGCAACGAAGATAATTTTTTCTCGTGCAACAAGATCATCGCGTCTTCTAACTCTGCCGTCATTTTGTCAGCGTTCGTCACAAAATAGGGCGACAGATACCCGCGGTCGAACTGCATACCTTCGACAACTTCGGTTTCGGTCTCCAGACCTTTGTTTTCTTCGACTGTGATAACACCATCGTTGCCCACCTTTTGCATCGCATCGGCGATTTGGCGGCCAATTTCGGCCTCACCATTGGCCGAGATTGTGCCAACCTGGGCAACTTCGTCGGAATCTTTAACTTCGCGCGAAGAGGATTTGATAACTTCGATGACTTTCGACACGGCCATATCAACGCCGCGTTTCAAATCCATCGGGTTCATACCAGCAGCCACCGATTTCATGCCTTCGCGCACAATCGCCTGTGCCAAAACTGTGGCGGTGGTGGTGCCGTCGCCGGCCTCGTCATTGGTGCGACTGGCAACTTCTTTCACCATTTGCGCACCCATGTTTTCGAACTTGTCTTCCAGTTCGATTTCTTTGGCCACCGTCACCCCGTCTTTGGTGATGCGCGGCGCGCCAAAAGATTTGTCAATGACCACATTACGGCCTTTAGGGCCTAGGGTCACCTTAACCGCATCGGCCAGGATATTAACACCGGTCAACATGCGGTTACGAGCATCGGTTTCGAACTTGACGTCCTTCGCAGCCATCTTTGATAGCTCCTTTTACATAACGTATAGATTTTAGGGATGAATTGGCGGATTAAGCCGCGTCGACAATACCGAGGATGTCGCTTTCTTTCATAATCAAAAGCTCTTCTCCATCCAGGGTTACTTCGGTGCCTGACCATTTGCCAAACAAAATGCGATCACCGGCTTTGACCGCCATATCGATCAATTCACCGGAATCTTTGCGCCCCCCTTCGCCTGCGGCGATGACCTCACCTTCGGAAGGTTTTTCTTTGGCGCTGTCAGGAATAATCAGGCCACCCTTGGTTTTTTCGTCTGACTCAATGCGGCGGACCAGAACGCGGTCATGCAGCGGTTTGAATGCCATGTTACAAACTCTCCTCTTGGGATCAGTTATTTTCATTTGTTAGCACTCATCAGGTGTGAATGCCAGCACAGCGCACCTATGCGGTGACGAACGCGGTGTCAACATAGGGTGCGTGGAAAATTCTATATGTTTTTGGAGGGTGCTTGGAGATTTGTATACGAGGCGGCATCCCTGCCCTTTTGTGACAGTTGATAAACACCCGTCGTTACCTTTTCAAACCAGCCGTAGTGGTTGGTTCGCATTATGGTTGTGGCTTTTGTAATGCTTGTCGCTTGGGCCACTGTCGCGCCCTTAGACGCCCCCTGCGCGGCCAAATAGTTAGCAATGCGTAAGGCATCTTGGCGGTATGCAGTTATGATTTTACCTTGCGTGCCGCCTTGGGATGGATCGCCTTGGCGTGCGGCAAATTCTTTCAATAATGCGTTTTGCCGGGGTTTCGATTTTTGTGGCACATAAAATCCGGGATCTGTATGCGCATTCACCAGACCCCGATGTACCGTTAAAAAACCCAAACCAAGTCTACGGCAAAGCCGAATATTTTTTTGCAAAGTTTTCCAACGTTTGGGGCGCGGCACACAAAGATATACCGCATCGGTCACGCGCAACCGCTCTATACCTTGATAAATAAGCGTTAAGGAAAAGTTTAGCTTCAGTTCAACAATTACAAGAGAATCGTTACGGTGGGCCACGACGTCCGCCGCACCAATTTCACCTTTGACTTTGTATCCCTGGCTTTCAAGATACGTTTTTACCGGGATATAAAGATCAATTTCGCGCATAATCGACACTGAATCGTAAACCACCCCAGGTGACAAGACCCTGCCATGGACATATAGAGGCGCAGATTTTCTTTTTCTGGGATCATGCCATGACAACGCTGATTTTTGGTCACACATCGCCCGATACCGATTCCACGGGATCACCCATCGTGTGGGCCTGGTATTTGAGTCATATCAAAAACATACCCGCCGAGGCGGCTTTGTTGGGCCAACCCAATGCCGAGGCGGCATTCATGTTAGAAAAGTGGGGATTGGAAAAACCCCGCATTATCGACGGCGTGGACGCGGGCCAACCCGTGGTGATTGTCGACACAAACAACCCCGCCGAATTGCCAACTGATATAAATCAGGCTGATATTCGCGCTATCATTGATCATCATAAATTAACGGGCGGTTTGCAAACCAAAGGCCCGATTGATATGCGCATTGAACCCCTGGCGTGCACCGCCACCATCATGCACAAAATGATCGGCCCAGATATGGCGCAGGCCCCCGCAGGCATCAAGGGTGCGATTTTGTCATGTATTCTATCAGATACGCTTGAATTCCGATCCCCTACCACCACGAAAGAGGATGAAGCCGTGGCAAGGGGTATCGCCGCAGATTTGGGGGTGGACATTCCCACGTTTGCGGCAGAGATGTTTGCCGCAAAATCCGACGTGTCCGCATTTTCCGACGCCGCGTTGATCCGAATGGATTCTAAGGCTTACGA
>CALFSY010000052.1 GCA_937916365.1 uncultured Jannaschia sp.
CGCTGATACCGCCGAATCGTCTTGGGTTGATAGGTTTGGGGTCATTTCGGATGACAATTCGGGCGGTATATCCAAACCTGCGGCGGCAAACATATCTTCGATTTGGGCCAATGATCGTGGGGTTATACCAACCACAGAACCATCGGTGCCTAGAGCCACCTGAACAATTTCACCGCTTTCCAGATCACGCAGCAAAACTGTTTTTCCCACATCGGTCACAAAAAAATCTTCGATCCGAACATCCCGCCCGTTGATTAAAACGATAATCAAATCGTTGCCGTTGCGATAGGTTCGTGTAATCATAGCCGGCTGTGTGTCTAACATATAAAAGCCCTCTCATGCGTTGGCGTTACCATCACCCTATTATTTATTAAGGGCGCCCACCGTTTTCATAGTATGAAAACAAAGTAAAACAACACGAAACCATATTTTTTGATTCGTCAAATTGTATAAAAGGTGCAGATTTGTTTGCAAAATCCATAGGCGGTAAACCGCCCCCTGATCGCAGGCTTGCATGCGGTGCGCGGCATAGCTACGAAACAGCAAAACACGCATTGTCCAAAGGTGCCCATGTCGATTGACCTTGAAACCGCCGCAAACGTTGCAAAACTCGCCCGCATTCGTGTGGACGCGGCAGAGTTGCCTGCGCTGGCCGAAAATTTCAACGCGATCTTACGTTTCATTGAACAGTTGAATGAATTGGACGTGACCGATGTGGCACCCATGACCTCGGTCACCCCAATGCCGTTGACCCCGCGCGATGATGCCATAACCGACGGCAACCGCAAAGATCAGGTTTTGTCGAACGCGCCGGATGCACGCGAAGGGTTTTTTGCGGTGCCCAAGGTGGTGGAATAATGTCTGATGATCTGCCAAAGCTGACCATTGCCCAGGCGCGGGATGCCCTGCGCAAAGGGGAAATCACCAGTGTTGAGCTGACCCAGGCGTGCATCACCACCATCGACGGGGCCGATGCGTTGGGGGCCTTTGTGCATAAAACACCCGACATTGCGTTAGATCGCGCGCGGGCCGCTGACGCGCGGATCACCGCGGGCGATGCGCCCCCGATGTGCGGCATTCCCATTGGCATCAAAGATTTGTTTTGCACCAAGGGCGTGGCTAGCCAGGCGGGATCAAAGATTTTGGAAGGGTTCATCCCCCCCTACGAATCCACCGTATCGCACAAATTGCAAACCGCTGGGGCGGTGATGTTGGGTAAGCTCAACATGGATGAATTTGCCATGGGGTCGTCGAATGAAACATCCGTTTACGGCAATGCCGTCAACCCATGGCGCGCGCGGGGGGATGACACGGCGTTAACGCCGGGGGGGTCATCGGGCGGATCGGCCAGCGCGGTGGCCGCCGATCTTTGCCTGGCTGCAACGGGCACCGATACCGGCGGGTCAATCCGGCAACCGGCGGCATTGACCGGAATTGTGGGGCTAAAACCCACCTATGGGCGGTGTTCAAGATGGGGCATTGTGGCCTTTGCCTCATCGTTGGATCAGGCCGGCCCCATGACCAAAACGGTGCGTGATGCGGCAATCATGGGGCAGGCCATGATGGGCCATGACCCCAAAGATGCCACCAGCGCCCCCCATCCCGTCCCCGATTTTGAGGCGATGTTGACGGGCGATGTGCGCGGCACGGTCATCGGCATCCCCCAAGAATATCGTATGGAGGGGATGCCGCCGGAGATTGAGACCCTGTGGGCCAAGGGGCGTGATATGTTGGCGGATGCAGGCGCCACCATCCGCGACATCCGTTTGCCACACACCAAATACGCCTTGCCTACCTATTATGTGATCGCCCCGGCCGAGGCCTCATCAAACCTCGCCCGGTATGACGGGGTGCGATTTGGCCATCGCGCGGCCCTTTCACCCGATGATGGCGTGACCGAGATGTATGAAAAAACCCGCAGCGAAGGGTTCGGCCCCGAGGTCAAACGTCGCGTTATGGTTGGCACTTATGTTTTATCCGCCGGGTTTTACGACGCCTATTACAACCGCGCGCGAAAGGTGCGCGCGCTAATCAAGCGCGATTTTGAACAGGTGTTTGCCGCAGGCGTTGATGCGATTCTAACGCCCGCCACACCCTCGGCGGCGTTTCCATTAGGCCAAGATGTGCAAGATCCGGTGCAAATGTATCTAAACGACATTTTCACGGTTACTGTGAACTTGGCCGGTTTGCCCGGCATTTCGGTGCCTGCCGGTGTGGATGCGCGGGGGCTACCGTTGGGCCTGCAACTGATCGGTCGCCCCTGGGCCGAGGGCGATTTGTTGAATACCGCCTATGCTTTGGAACACGCGGCGGGCTTTGCGCAAAAGCCCACAAAATGGTGGTAGGACACGACGCGCATCTTTACGGCGTCGAAATAAATTTTTGGATCGAAATGCGGATTGTGCCGTCATAGGCCGTAGAATACTGACGCACCCCCAAATAATATCGCCCTTGGTTCAGGCGTTGCGCGATCTGGCTATTTAATGTGCCGTTTGCATCGTCGTTTTCGGCGACCAAATTTCCCTGTTCATCAAATAGGCGAATCCAAGGATCGGAATCCTTAACCTCATCGGCGTTTATCAAAAGCTCTCTTTGTTCTGTCACGGTAAATGCCAAAAACACGGCCCTATCGCCCCGCACATCCAGATTGCGCGTAAAGGTCGAAGGTAACGGGCCAATATCGGTTACGGGATACCCGCCATCAATGGGCGCGGCGTCGGCCTGGGCATACAGCTCCGCAGTGGCAGCGGCGGTATCAAATGCGCGGATGGTTAGGGTCACCGGCACATCGGGGTTTGATAAGGCCCGCATACCAACACAATACGTGCCCGCGGTCAGCGGCGGATCTGATATGTCGATCCGGCTGTTCAAACTGTTGTAATCATCATTTTCTGCGATCAAGTTTCCATCGGCATCAAACAGATAAATATACGGATCGGCCCCCGGATTTTCGGCACGGATCGACACAGGGCGCTGTGCGGTTAGGATGAATCGATAATATGGGGCGTCCGTGACCGTGTTGGTGGCCGTCACAGGGGTTTGCAACGTATCGTCAATGATGGCCCCCCCTTGCACAATGGGAATGGCGGGTGTGGCCGCTACGCAGGGTTGCACCCCCACAAACGGCGGCATCCCTTCGGTTCCGGTAAATCCACCGGCCAACCCCACCGTCAGGGCGGCCATGTTTAGGTGGCTCACCTGAATATCCGCTGTGACCGGCTGATTGGCAAAGCCTCGAACGACAAGGCAATATACGCCGGGGCCCAACGACAATTCCGCGCGCGCGGCCAAATCGCCGCCACTGTCATCATCGGTGACGATCAAATCACCGGCGCCATTATAAAGGGTTAGAACCGTATCGCCGTCATTTTGCGGTGCGGCCTCCACCCGAATTTCCATTGCACGGCTCAATGAAAAAAGATGGGTCGTTTGCCCCCCCGCCGGTGATGTTTGGCCGGTCAATGTCAAAGGCGCATCAGCCACCGCGATGTCAGAGGTCGCCGCCGCCCCACCCATCCATGATGCCCCAGCCGCGGCAACACCACATTCGTTTTCTTGCGCAATGGCAGGCAAGCCAAAGATCGCGGCACAAAGCAAACCTACGATGCACATGTAGGGGGGATTGGGCATGGAACCTCCGACATAAAAACAAATGATAATGTGTTTTGTGTTTATCGTGCCCACACATACACCACACGAGCAATAATTACGATCGTTATCTTTGTGCAACCTTAAGCGATACGAGGGGTACGGTCACGTGTGGTAAGATGTGTTAGGATCGACAACATATCATCCCCCCATCCGG
>CALFSY010000053.1 GCA_937916365.1 uncultured Jannaschia sp.
CGCGGCACGACACCTGCACCACCCCACACCCGCACCTAGAGGCCGCGTTAACACACGTAACGGCCGCGTTGCGCGTTTATGACCCCGAACACACCAGCCATGACCACGACAAAGCCACCAACCTGCGCGAAATTATTCGCGCCGAACTCACCGCGCTAAAGGGCCCCTAACCCCCCGCGCGGTAAACCGTGGGGCGTTTAGGCGGCCGAGGCCGCGTAAATCTGTGCGATTGTTGCGCCCAGGGTAGCGTTAAAATCATCCGCGGCTTGATCCACCCGCAACCCTTCGGTCAAGGCGCGGCTAAAGCTGGCGATCATACCGGGGTTGTGGGACAGTTTTTCGCACGCCTCTGCCCGGGTATACCCGCCCGATAACGCCACAACGCGCATCACGTTTGGGTGGGTGATCAATGGCGCATAAAGCCCCGATTGCGTGGGCAGGGTCAGCTTCAACATCACCTGCGCCCCATGGGGTAGGGCATCAAGGCGGCGGGTGATCTCGGCGCGCAACATATCCTCGGCCGCCGCTTTGTCGGCGATGGTGATTGTAACCTCAGGCTCGATAATCGGCACCATGTTGTTGGCCAAAACTTGGGCGGCGACGTCAAATTGTTGCGCCACAATCGCGGTGATGCCATCGGGGTTAGCGGCGTCGATCACCGATCGGGCCTTGGTGCCGAATATCCCCGCCGCCGCCGCGCGGGTTAGCAACGGGTCAAGCCCCGCAATCGGGCGCATCAATTTAACGCCGTTTGCGGCGGTGGCCAGCCCTTGGTCAATTTTCAAAAATGGCACGACACCGCGATCGGTCCACAGGTATTGTGCCACAGGTTTACCGGCGATGGTGCGATCCATCGTGTTTTCAAACAAAATCGCCCCGATCACCCGATCGCCGGTAAAGGCCGGGGCCTGCACGATCCGGCTGCGCATGGTGTGGATCATGTCGAACATATCCGCATCGGTGGCATAGGCATCGTCGGCGATCCCATAAAGCCGCAGCGCCTTTGGCGTGGACCCGCCCGATTGGTCCAGCGCGGCGATAAATCCCTGACCCGTGCGTATTTTTTGCGCCTGCGCTGTGTTTGGCATGGTATTTCCTTTTGCCGCAATGATGTGGTTTCACGCGCCAACCATACCTTGATGCCGGTCGGTGATGGCGCGTATCCCGTGCCAAAATTTATCCGAAATTGCGTAAATCGGCGATCATGGCGTCAATGTTGCCATTATTGCGATCTAACAATGCGGCGATTTCATTGCGTTCGGAAATCATAAGGTTCACACCTTCGATAATAAGGTTGAAAAATTTGTTCTGCCCCGACGCACTGGAAACCAACCAGCGAAGTTCAAAAGGCGCCTCGCCGCGCAAGGTCACGGTTGACGTAACCTCAAAAAACGAGCGCACGGGACGCCCGCCTATCACGGTGATGGTGCCGCCGATAAATTCGCGAAACCGCCGCCCGTATTTGCGCGCCATGTATCCTTGGAACGCTTGTGTAAAGGCGTTGATTTGTGCGCTGCTGGCGCTGCGGGCGGGGGGGCCCAGGACGGAGCGGGCGATAATGGGCATATCTGCATATCGCACAAGGATGCGTTCAAAGTCGCGGATCATGGCTGCCTCGGACCTGCCCGATGCGATAACGGCGTTGATGTCGGCCACGGCCTGGTCAACCAAGGCGCGTGCCTGGGCCAAGGTTTGTGCAGGGGCGGCGCGCGGTATCACGGCCCCGGAAAAGCCCGCGGCCAATGTTGTGGCGATCACGGTGCGACGAGAGGGAAGAAACGATTCAGTCATGGAACGCAAACTTTGCCTTAAAGGTTAGGATCACTGTAAGGATCATAATACTGATCTTGCGTAGGATCAAACGATGAGGTTGGCGGCGGTATCGTTCCATCCCCCTGGGGTTCGACGGGGGTGGCCACAGTGGGATCAGCGCCAAGTTCAAATCGGCGGTTTTGTAGGTAAAGCGACCGCAGCTGTGTATAGCTATCGGCGCTTTCAAACAGAATATTGTCAAACGTATCGCGTGCTTCGTAACGATTGTTTAGCTGCGCCATGATCTCTGCTGCGGTTGTGTAATTGCGTTCAGGGGTTTCAATCAAAAACCGAACCGGGTTCATGGCGACATCAACAATCATGCCCAACACATCGCGCGATGTGGACGGCCCCAACAAGGGCAAAACGGTGTATGTGCCTTCGCGCACCCCATACACATGAAGGGTTTCGCCAAAATCCGTTTCCTGTGCAGGCAGGCCCAATCCGGTGGCAGGGTCCAACAAACCGCCAATCCCAAGTGTTGTGTTAATTGCAAACCGTGCTGTGTTTTCAAAGGCCGCGCCAAGCCTAAGCTGCAGCAGATTGTTTACCACATACCGCGGTTGGTCGAGATTGGCGGCAAAATTGCTAACCCCGTCGCGGATCGGTTCGGGCACCGTGGTGCCGTAGGCATTGGCCACGGGCCGCACAACCGCACGATCAACGCCAAGGTTGAAATCATGCACCGCGCGGTTTTGCACCTCGTCCGGATCGGCAACACTGTCCCCCGGGGGTAGATGTGCAGAACCGCAACCCGTAACAAGGCTTATTAAAACCAATCCCAATAAATTCGATAAAACACGCATTAGGATTTTTTATCTGATGTGGGTCCTATTTATTATCTATCTATAAGGAAACGAAGTGTTATATCATCGTAACCAAAAACGTCACTTTCCCGATTTCGGCGGTTTGCAGCAGTGGCTGCAACAATAACTGCACCGACTGCGCCGGCAATCGCTTCGGCGCCTTCGGCATCTTCGATGCTATCGGTTGCGCGCCTTTGGCTTTCACGAATTTGTTGCTCCGTTAGATTTATTGGTGTTCTTGTCGCTGATTGCGACCTACCTGCATAGGCACAAGAAACTTGGAGCGCCCGCGAAGAATATCCATATGTGGGCACGTTCACCACCGCAGGGGTTTGAAACGAAGCTGTGTATCCACTGCCGCGCATGGTGCATGGCACACCAATAACTTCGTTGCGCCCCCCGCCACGTGTTTGCGCCTGTTGTGTTCTAACTTCGACGGTGTCGTATGTGGCAACGTTTTCCCTGGCCTGCGATGTGGTAAAGTTTACATCAACAGGCGTGGGTGGTGGCCCAGATGTGCAGCCACCAACAACTGCAATGGTCGCACAAGTTAAGGCGATTTTGTTCATTTTGTTCGCTTTTCTGTTATTTGGTGATAATCGCCAAATCGGTTAACTGCAACTTTAGATTCTGTCAATCAAGACGTTGAATCGCGCGCAGAAACCTTGGGGTTGGTTTTCTAGGGCATTTAATGTACGGTATTTGGGATTAAAGCATATATGGTATGTGAATAAGATATATGTTTCACATCTGTGCGCACAATAATCAAATATGCCTGGTTAATAAAACATATTCTATTGGATTCGTACTGGTGATTGAAACTTAAGTGATGTCAAAGTTGAATTGGAAATTTAAGCTCATAAAATGCAACATCCCATGACAGGCGAAGATCAAATAACGGAATTGGCTAAGTTTCGGCGCAAAAATGCCTGGCTTCTATGGTCGATTGCTGCGTTTAGCGCGGCGGTTAACATACTTATGCTCACCGGCCCAATTTATATGCTACAGATATATGATCGGGTTTTAGGCAGCGGATCGCGTGAAACGCTTTTGGCGCTTTCGATTCTGGTTACTTTTTTGTTTGTGATGATGGGTGTTTTGGATTTCGTGCGTGGTCGTGTGGGCGCCCGATACGGCGCGCGGTTGCAAGATACCCTTGATGCACGGGTTTTTCGCGCGGCATTGGCCCGGGCGCAACGCAACGACGGCCCGCAATCAGGTTTGCAAGATTTGGCCGCCGTGCAACGTTTGGCCGGTTCGCCCGTTTTCATGGCCATTTTCGATGTGCCTTGGACACCATTTTTTTTGGCCGCGATTTTCATTTTCCACCCGTGGCTTGGTTGGCTGGCCGTCGCCGGTGGTGTTGCGTTGGTTGCGATCACGGTCATCAACCAAATGGTGACCCGTGGGCCAATCGCCTCGTCCGCTGCGGCGGCAAAGGGGGCGGAGCGAATCGCCGGCGAAATGCAGGCCGAGGCAGAACTTATTCGCAGCCTGGGAATGCAAAATGCGGCATTCGATCGTTGGAAACACCAACGCGCCGTGGCATTGGGCGAAGGCATACGTGTTGCCGATCGTATCGGTGGTTTCACCACGTTAACAAAAACCCTGCGGCTATTTTTACAATCGGCAATGTTGGGTTTGGGCGCATATTTGGTTTCGCGGACGGAACTGACGGCTGGCGCCATGATTGCTGGTTCAATCCTGTTAGGCCGCGCTTTAGCGCCTATTGAGCTGGCCGTTGGGCAATGGACAATGATTGCAGAGGCAACCCAAGGCTTGCGCCGATTACACAGTCTTTTGAAAACCGAACCACCGGAACCACCGCGAATGCCGTTGCCGCGACCCGCCGCGCGGTTAGATGTGCATCAATTATCGGTCGTTCCGCCTGGGTCGCGGATCCCAACCTTGCGCGGCGTAAGTTTTCGCATCGAACCTGGGCAGGCGATTGGTGTTATTGGGCCATCGGGATCGGGAAAATCCACCTTGGCCCGCGCCATCATCGGGGTTTGGTTGCCTGCGGCGGGGCAAATCCGTTTGGATGGCGCCACCTTGGATCAATACGATTCGGACGCATTGGGTGGATACATTGGGTATTTGCCCCAATCTGTAACGCTGTTTGACGGCACAATCGCCGAAAATATCGCCCGACTGGCGGACGCAAACCTAAATGCGGAAAAGGTGGTGCAGGCGGCAACACGTGCCGCGGCGCACGACATGATCCTTGATCTGCCGGATGGATACGAAACACGAGTATCTGGGTTGGGCGCTAAATTGTCCGGCGGGCAGGTGCAGCGTATTGGATTAGCCCGCGCGTTGTTTGGTGATCCGGTGCTTTTGGTGCTGGATGAACCAAATTCCGCACTCGACAATGATGGCAGCATCGCACTTAACAAAGCGATAGAAGATATTAAGGCCGATGGGCGCGCGGTTTTGATTATGGCGCATCGGCCCAGCGCGATTACGGGCTGCGAAAAACTTTTGGTGCTTAACGGCGGTCAACAGGCCGCTTTTGGCCCAACGCAGGATGTCTTGCGCAAAACCCTGGCAAACTATTCGGACATTCGTGCCACCGTAGGCACGCCTGGGGGTGTGACATGAATGATAAGAAAACCCCCGATACCAGTTTGGCCTGGTCTGTGGGGGGATATATGCGCCTGGGTCTTATCGCCATGGGGGTGCTTTTCTTTGGTTTTGGGGGGTGGGCAACGTTTAGCACGTTGGCCGGCGCGGTTGTGGCCACGGGTCAGATCGAAGTTGATCGCAATCGCCAAGCCATCCAACACCCCGATGGGGGCGTGGTGGCGGCCCTTTTTGTTGACGAAGGCGACCGTGTAGACGAAGGGCAAATTTTGATCCGGCTTGATCCGGCACGCCTGCAATCTGATCTTACGATCGCGCGGGCGCAGCTGTTTGAGGTTGGCGTGCGCCGCGCGCGGTTAGAGGCCGAGCGTGATGGTTTGACCACAATCGCCTTTGCCGTTGATCTTACGCAGGCCGCCGCAACCAACCCGGAATGGGCGGAATTTATGGAAGGCCAGGCCGATCTTTTCAACGCGCGCCAAACTGTGTTTGCACGCGAAACCGAACAACTGCGCGGGCGGATTATCCAAATTGATGCCCAGGTTACGGGATTGAATGCGCAAGAGGCCGCGGCGGCCGAACAGTTATCATTGGTCGAACAAGATCTGGCGCGCCAAAATGATTTATTGGAACGCGGGCTGGTGCAAGCAGACCCAATTTTGCGTCTGCAACGCGATGTGGCCCAAATTCGCGGCACTTTGGGGAACTTCGCCGCGCGTAAGGCGGAATTGGCCGAACGTGTGATTGAAACCGAACTGTCGATTACCCAACTGGGCAACGCCCGCGTCGAAGAAGCCATTGCACAACTGCGCGAAATAAGAATCACAGAGGAAGAGTTGCGCGCCCGTGCGGCAGAGCTAAGCCGCCAGATTGATGAATTAGATCTGCGTGCGCCTGTTGCGGGCACGATCCATGGGTTACAAATTTTTGGGCCGCAATCGGTGCTAAGAAGCGCCGAACCCGTTGCCTTTCTGGTGCCCGAAGGCCGCCCGTTGATTATTTCCACGCAAATCCCGGCCACCGACATTGACCAGGTTTTTGTTGGCCAAATGGTGGTTCTACGATTTCCCGCCTTTGATATGCGCAATATCCCGGATTTGGTGGGACAGGTCACGCAGGTTTCGGCAGACGCGTTTTTGGACGAAACGACGGGGGCAAATTTCTATCGTGCGGAAATTGTCATTGATGATGGCGAAATCACACGTTTGGGGGATCGCACCTTGTTGCCCGGTATGCCTGTCGAGGCGTATATTCGCACCGAGGATCGCAGCCCCTTTGCCTATCTCGTTGAACCCATCGCTGCGTATTTCAACCGCGCGTTCCGCGAAACATGAACGCATATGAGACGTTTCAAACCCTTTGAAAGAAAAAGGAACCTGCGCCATGTCATCGAATGCTGAACGCCGTCTAGCCGGACTTGGCATCACACTTTCTGCGCCGCCAACGCCTGCTGCGAATTATGTGCCCTATGTTACGATTGGTGATTTGGTTTTTGTGTCAGGGCAACTGCCCATGCAGGCAGGGGGATTGATCCAAGGTCGCTTAGGCGAAAATATGGATGTTAAGGCCGGTGCAGCGGCGGCCAAGGTTTGTGCCATAAACCTGATAACCCAGGTCAAGGCTGCCTGCACTGGTGATCTTGACCGCCTTGTGCAGGTTGTCAAATTAACTGGGTTCGTTAATTCCACACCCGATTTCACAGATCAGCCCAAGGTTATCAACGGTGCATCGGATTTTTTGGTGGCGTTTTTAGGTGATGCAGGACGCCACAGCCGATCCGCCATTAGCGCCGCCGCCTTGCCCCTGGGCGTGCCGGTTGAAATCGAAGCCATTTTTCAAATCAAAACATAGCTGTTTTTGCACGTTACATCGGGAAGATTATGGGAAGACGCCCGATCAAAAAACCTACGCCTAACCTTAAGATGACACTACATTAACCATCAATTTCAATCGCCGATTGTAAATTGGTGACAATCGGTTTCCGTCAATTAACTACTTAAATCTTCCAATGGCTTTCCCCCGTGATGTCTTTGTTGTATTATATCGTTTGAAATATGATGGATGCTGTGTGGGTTTGAAAACCCCATCAAAATATATACAATCCGTCAAAAATGCCGGAGGTTTGGGTTGGCCGTAAATTTTGCGTTATTCCTATCATCCGAAGGGATTGCTTTAGCACATCGTCAGGTTGCGGGACATTGGGCCATTATTGGCGAAACGCAGATCGATGTTGATGACCTGGACCATGCCTTGCAAAACCTACATGCCAAAGGTGTTGCGCGTGGTGGTGATGGGTTTCACACTGTTCTCATCTTACCAGACGATCAAATCCTTTATACCACTGTGGCTGTGCCCACTGATGATATGGATGCCACGATTGCAACGATCAAAGCCAACCTTGACGGATTTACCCCGTATCCGGTTGATGCGTTAAAATTTGATTTTCGCCCAATCGGGCCCAGTCAGGTAAAATTAGCCGTCGTCGCACAAGATACTTTGGACGAGGCGCGCGCCTTTGCGGAGGGGCACAAATTTAATAGCGTGGGTTTTATGGCGATGCCACCCGCGGATCAATTCCCAGGTTTACCGATTTTCACGATCAAAGGTGCTGCGCTTGATTTGGGTCTTGACCCCACTGGTATGGCCTTTGGGCCCGATGAATGGGTCGCGCCGGCATCCATGGGTGCTATGCCGCCCAACAATGCAATCCAAAGTACTATGGCAGGGTCGCGATCAACACACGCGGCAGAAATGCCGGGGCAAAGCGCGCCACTTGTCGATAGGGCTGCCCATTCTTTATCGGCGCCAGACCCCGATACGGCACAAACAGCCCAATCTAGGCGTGCGAAGGCCGAAGAAACAGTCACCCCAGACGAAAAAGAAGCGCCTTTACCACCTTTGACATTTTCTGCGCGGGTTGTGAAAGTTCCAAAAGCACAGGCGCAATTGGACCCTGCGATCCACGCGCGGCCTTCGCGGTTTGAACTAAGCGCGCCCCAAACTCACAAAGACACGCAGCGCCCTGCGTTCAAATCAACGGAAAACGCGGTTTCAGATGCTTCGGCCGGTCATCAGGATGCAGCCACCACAATAGCGCCATCACAATCCGGTGCGGCAGGATGGCTAACGCGCCTTTCGGGGATCGTGCCGTCGTTAGGGGCAGTATTTGCGTGGCTTACGGCAAAAACATC
>CALFSY010000054.1 GCA_937916365.1 uncultured Jannaschia sp.
GGATTTATCTGTGCCGTGGGGTCGGGGGGCACGTTGGCGGGTGTTGGTGCGTATCTTGGGGGAAAAGGTGTGAAAATGGGCCTGGCTGATCCCGAAGGATCGGGTTTATATAAAATTTATACTGGCCAAGATGCTGGTGGAAATTCAATTAGCGAAGGCATTGGGCAAGGTCGGATCACCGCAAATTTAGAAGGCTTCACGCCGGATGTTTGTTATAAAATACCCGATGCAGAGGCTTTGCCTCTAATCTTTGATCTGTTGAGCACAGAGGGCATATGCCTGGGTGGATCATCGGCGATCAACATGGCCGGGGCGGTGCGTATGGCGCGCGATATGGGGCGGGACCATACCATTGTGACGATTTTATGTGATTATGGTATGCGATACCAATCCAAGGTCTATAATCCAGATTTTTTACGACAGAAGGATTTGGTGGTGCCGGCGTGGCTTGACCCTGCGCCGGGGCATTTGCCAACTGTGTTTGAAAATACCTGATGTAGTGAATTATGATTATGCGGCAGTTTTTTGGATGCACACTACGCCTAATCATTTTTTGTCTTACAATGATGGGGCACACGGCGGGGGCGCAAACGGCGCCTGTTACACTTATTGATTATACGGAATGGGAGGCCGAGGCCGAACGCGCCGAAAGCCTGATTGTGGCCGGGCGGGCATCAACAGTATTTTTGGAAAATTTGCGCGCGAACCTTGTGGAATGGCGCACACTTTTGGGGGCGGCCGATAACGTTAATCAAGCGCGTATTGAAACGATTGAGGCACAGATCACGGCCCTAGGCCCCGCACCAGGCGCCGATGAAACCGAACCCGCCCCTTTGGCAGAACGCCGCGCGGAATTGGTCGCCTTGCTTGATGCCGCACAAGTTCCGCGCCGCACCGCGACCGAGGCATTCACACGCGCCGATGGATTGATCGCCGAAATTGACGCCATTTTAACCGAACGTCAGGCACAAGCCCTATTTAGGTTAGATCCAACCCCCCTAAACCCCATCCATTGGACAGGTGCGGCGGCGGTATTGCGGGATATTGTTGTCGATCAAACGCGCGTTGTTCGCGGACGTTGGGCCGATGCAGAGGTTCGCGCAACCGCACAAGATCGCCTGAATGGCACGATAGTGATCTTTACATTTGGGCTTTATCTCCTTGTCCTGGCACGCGGTCAGGTGGCACGTTGGGCACGCCGATATGATTTAGAGGCCCGGCATGATAGCCACCTGTCGATTGGATATCTGGTAACATTTGCCCAACTGATCCTGCCCTTTTTGGGGGCTGGATGCGTGGTTGTGGCATTGTCGCGCATTGGGTTGATTGATCCGTCTTTAAGACAACTTATCGTTGCGTTTCTAGGATGGCCTTTATCGATTTTTGCTGCCATTTGGCTGGCCGGGCATTTATTTCCTTCTTCTGAAACGCAAGAGGCCGCGCTTAATCTGGCCCCTGATGACCGAGGCGCTGCGCGCCGGGCCATGGTAACAATCGGGGTATTCATTGGGCTTTCTATCGTTGTGCAAACCATCATAGGGTTTGGCGATCTTTCTACGGCTGTGCGCGGTGTATTTTTTCTACCGGTTCATTTGGGTCTTGCTTTTGGGTTTTGGCGCTTTGCCAAGATTTTGCGCAATGCGCGCGCCGCGTTTGATGGGCAAGGCCCGCCCCCTGTTCCATTGCGTGGCGCAGGGGGCGCTGCACGGATTTTGTTTGCCGTTGCTATTGTGGGTCCGGTTTTGGCGATTGTGGGCTATGCCGGCGCTGCCCAGGCGCTAACGATTCCTGTTGCCCTTACGTTGGCGGTTGTAAGTGTTTTGTTATCCTTACAACCCATTATCCGCGATCTTTATGCGGTAATTTTTCGAAGCAGCGCCGCCGCTGCGGCCGAGGCATTGGTCCCTGTTTTGGTGAATTTCGTTTTGGTTTTGGCCGTTTTACCCCTTGTCGCGTTGATCTGGGGGATGCGCCCCGAACGCTTGGGCGAACTTTATGCCCGTGCGGTCGAAGGCGTTATGATCGGAGAAACGCGGATTACACCGGCAACCATTCTGGCCGCAATCGTTGTATTTTCTTTGGGCTTTGCGGTTACGCGCATTGTTCAAGGCACGCTTAAAACCACTGTTCTACCGCGAACACGATTGGATTTAGGTAGCCGTAACGCCATTGCGGCGGGGGTTGGATACCTGGGTATTGCGTTGGCCTTAATTATTGCGGTCACTGCAGCGGGGATTGATTTAACGGCCTTAGGCTTTGTTGTGGGTGCTTTATCCGTGGGGATTGGATTTGGCCTTCAAAACGTCGTTTCTAATTTCGTATCTGGCATTATACTTTTGATTGAACGCCCGATTTCCGAGGGCGATTGGATTGAGGTCGGCGGTCATATGGGAATTGTGAAGGCAATTTCCGTTCGTTCCACCCGCATTGAAACATTTAATCGAACCGATGTGATTGTGCCGAACGCTGATTTTGTTTCCGGCACAGTGACCAACTGGACCCGTGGCAACACGATTGGTCGTGCGGTGGTTAATGTGGGGGTGGCATATGGTGCCGACACCCGCCATGTTCAGGCTATTTTGCTTGAAATTGCCAAATCACACCCCGTTGTCACGGCGTTTCCTGAACCTGCGGTTGATTTCGTGGGGTTTGGGGCTGATAGTCTTGATTTTCGCATTCGCGCGACATTGCGCGATGTGAACGTGATCTTGGATGTCCAAACAGAGATCCACCATCAAATTGCCGAACGTTTCGCGGCCGAGGGCATTGAAATTCCCTTTGCGCAGCGTGACGTGTGGTTACGTAATCCCGATGTGTTACATACGGGTGCGCCCAGACCGATAAATACTAACGATTAACCTAAAATATCATAATGAATATATGACAACGCCCTTATTTTTAGACGATCCATATCGAAAATCCGCATCCGGCCAGGTGACCGCGGTCACCGATGAAGGCGGGTTGGTATTAGATACGACAATTTTTTACGCCCAAGGTGGCGGTCAACCGGGCGATAGCGGCGTGTTGGATTGGATCGGTGGGCGTGTTCCCATCGCAACAACACGGCGCGGGCAGGGGGCGGATATCGTTCTTTTGCCTGCCGAACCCGTTGCGTTGCCGCCCGTTGGGGCCACCGTGCAACAACACATTAATTGGACGCGGCGTTTTGGTCACATGCGGGTTCACACCGCGCTTCATCTTTTGGGGGCTTTAATACCCGCGCCGGTGATTGATGGTGCCATTGGTGCGCGCGACGGGCGGTTAGATTTTGACGATGTGAAAATTTCGTTAGATAAAATGATCCTAACTGGACAGTTAAATACTATGATTTCAAGGGATTTGCCGGTGCAGGCCGCCCAAGCGAATACTCACAATAGTATACGCGCCGCAGAAAATGCAGACCCTGCCACCTATGTTCGCATGGTGCACATAAACGATGGCGATACCACCATTGATCTACAGCCATGTGAAGGCACACACGTGTCCCGTACATCGGAGATCGGCAAAATTTTCATCAAGGGGCTAGAACCTTTGGATGATTGGTCGCTTAGGGTTGTGTTGCAGCTTGGAACGTGAATGGGGTGTGAGGTTAAAATGCCCCTAAAGATTCATTATCATACTTGCCCATATGTCAAAATAGCGTCTCTGCACCTCACAAAACACCAACTTTGCCTGAAAGAGCGCCGCGCCGC
>CALFSY010000055.1 GCA_937916365.1 uncultured Jannaschia sp.
TTCTTTCAAGACATCCCGATTATCTGTCCAATGACATGATCCCCCTGCATCGGGCGGGATCGCCCTATCCGCCGTGCGACCCGCACGAGCTGACCGATGCGGCGTTGCTTCCGTTCGTGGCGCCCCAGGATGACCCAGAACCCGCCCCACGCGGCAAATCGGCGATCCGGCACAGCGGGAAGGGCGGCCAGATCGTGTGCCTGGCCCCTGATGTGTGCTTAACGCCCGTGGGCTCTAGCGTTGTGCCGATCCCTTATATGATTATCTCAAAACTCGAATGGGCCGATCAAACCATCCCCAACGTCACGTTCGGTGGCCAAGAGGCCTTTACCATGGCCTCGCGCACCACCAAGGTCACCGGCAATGAACCCGGCACCAAAGGCGGCTTCACATCGGGCGTCAACACAGGATGGTGCCGCCCGAAATCAAACAAAAGCAGCTTTTTTGTCAACGGCCAGGAGGTGATCCAACACGATTGCGTCTATGAAATGAACTGCGACGGACCCCATGGCCCTTCAAACACCCTAGGCAAAATCAGGTTCGTGGAGTGAGAGGGCCGATATACTTGGCCACACACCGCCCCATCGTCATCACAGGGCAAAACAATATCACCGCTAAGTAGGCAAAATGGGGGATGTAGGGTGTATGCAAGCACACACCCCGATGTTGTTGTTACAAAAACCTTAGGTCACGGCGTGGGAAAGGGCTTGGTCAAGGTCGGCGATCAGATCGTTCACATCTTCGATCCCGATGGACAAACGCACAACATTTGGGGCGGCACCGGCGGCGGTTTGTTGGTCTGGCTGTAACTGCCGGTGGGTGGTGGACGCAGGGTGGATAATCAAAGACCGCGCGTCGCCCAGATTTGCCACGTGGGAGAAAATCTTGACGTTATCGACCACTTTTACACAGGCTTCATACCCGCCTTTGACGGCAAAGGTGAACAATGCCCCGGCCCCTTTGGGATAGAAGGTTTTGGTGCGGGAATAGTATGGCGAACTTTCCAATCCGGCATAGGTGACATAATCGACACGCGGGTCAGATTCCAACCATTGGGCGATTTTTAC
Organism: uncultured Jannaschia sp.; assembly: GCA_937916365.1. Lineage (GTDB taxonomy): Bacteria > Pseudomonadota > Alphaproteobacteria > Rhodobacterales > Rhodobacteraceae > JANSYL01. The sequence continues at coordinate 1,068 of CALFSY010000055.1, forward strand.
GGCGTTCTCAACGTGGCGTTCCATACGCAACGACAACGTTTCGATCCCCATCAATGTATAATGGGCGGCCTGTGGGTTCATCGTCATGCCCAAATCACGCAGACCTATGGCAATGCCGTGAAAGGTATAGGCCATTGGCCCCAAAGCTTCGTGAAATTTCAACCCATGATAGGCGGGTTCTGGCGCGCTGAGGCTGGGAAATTTATCGCTGGCCGACCAATCGAACTGGCCGGAATCGACGACGCAGCCGCCTGTCACGGTGCCATTGCCCGTTAAGTATTTGGTGGTGGAGTGCACAACGATTGTCGCGCCGTGGTCGATGGGGCGGCACAAATACGGCGTGGCGGATGTGTTATCAACAATCAACGGCACCCCCGCGGCATCGGCGATGTCTGCGATAGCACGCAGATCGGTCACATACCCGCCGGGGTTGGCGATCGCCTCGCAAAACACGGCGCGCGTGTTGGCGTCGATGGCCGATTTTACGGCGTCTATATCATCAAAATCAACAAATGTGGCCGACCACCCGAATCGTTTGATTGTGTGATTAAACTGCGTAACAGTGCCACCATAAAGGCGATTTGATGCAACAATGTTGCACCCAGGCCCCATCAACGGGAAAAGCGCCATGATCTGTGCCGCATGGCCCGAAGAACAGCAGACCGCGCCAACGCCCCCCTCAAGCGTGGCGATCCGTTCCTGTAACGCAGCGACGGTGGGGTTGGTGAGCCGCGAATAGATATATCCCACCTCTTGCAGGTTGAACAGTGCGGCGGCATGGTCGGCGTCGCGGAAAACATAGGCCGTGGTTTGATAAATCGGGGTCTGCCGCGCGCCGGTGGCCGGATCGGGCCGCGCACCGGCATGGATTTGTAAGGTATCAAAGCCGTGTTTTGGGCTATCGGTCATAAGGGATGCTCCGCTTTGGTAAAGCCAATGGGTAGGTATCATATGCGATGTGCCGTGCATATACAATCGCGGCAAGGTAAACATTTATGATTGGGGGCATCGCCATATCGAATGCGCCCTACGATACGCTTCGCACTGGACGGATTGCGCAGGATCGGGCACAACATGGGGCGATCAAAACAGTTAACGATGTGATACACCACATGTTCGATTTTCTTAAACGCCTGGTCACATGGTGGAATGGCCAAACACTTGGCACACAAATCTTTACTTTACGCCATGGCGTAAAGGTGGGTCAGGATGCGCAAGGCAACGTTTTTTACCAATCACGTGATGGGACACGGCGTTGGGTGATCTATAATGGCGAGGCCGAGGCCAGCCGCGTTAGCCCCGAATGGCACGGATGGTTGCACCACACGTGGGATGCGCCACCGAATGAAACGCCGTTGCCCCATAAACCCTGGGAAAAACCGCATCTACCTAACCGAACAGGCACAAACGCCGCCTATGCGCCGCCTGGGTCGATCCGCCGTGCGGCGCCCACCCCGCAAACAGATTACGACGCATGGCATCCAGAATGACCACAATATTTTCAAACGCGCGCAATCCACGTTGATCCATGGGGTGGAGAATAAAGTGACCCAAGCAAACAATACATTGACCGAGGTTTTGGTGGGCGGCGCAGTTTTGGCAGCGGCGGTTGGGTTTTTCCTATTTGCCGCGCAATCGACAGGGGGGGCAGGGGGCGCCGGAAACTATGAATTGCGCGCCTCATTCCGCAGCGCAGAGGGTATTTCGGTGGGCACCGAGGTGCGCCTGGCCGGCGTGCGCGTGGGCACTGTAACAGGTATGGTGTTGGACCCCCAGAATTTTCGCGCCGAAACAACGTTTATAATCCGCGATGAAATCGAATTGCCCGACGATAGCGCGATTGCCGTATCCTCCGAAGGATTGTTAGGCGGCGCATTTCTTGAGGTTATTCCGGGGGGATCGTCGGCTACCTTAGCGGAGGGTGGGGAAATCCTGGATACGCAAAGCGCGGTTAGCCTTATCACACTTTTGCTACGATTTTTTAGCGGCGACGGGGCACAATGATACGTTTGGGTTTCGCAGGTGGGGCCATTTTGTTTGCTTTGTGGGCATCGCTGCTATCCGCGCAGCAATTTGATGATTTCGGGGAAAGTGCAATTTTCGAAGAATTCGAAGCCCCTGCGGAGGGGATCACCCTACCATCGCTCAGCGAAGGGGGGCTTATATCCGGCGGCGACGTTCCCCAAACCAATGAAACGGGCACCGAAGGCGAAGATGATGAAATCTTTTTCCCAGGCACAGAAACGCCCGTAACATCGGTTAGCCAACCCACAACGCACCAGGCGCGGCGCGCAATCTTGCGCGCGCTTGATAAAACCATCGGGCGACCCACAGATATTGATATGGCCGTGGGGGAATCGGTGGTGTTCGGGCGCATTGCCATCCAACTGATTGAATGCCGTTTCCCTGCGGAAGACGCCGCCTCTGACGCCTATGCAAATGTGCGGGTGTTTGATT
>CALFSY010000056.1 GCA_937916365.1 uncultured Jannaschia sp.
GATTAGCGATAAAACACCTGAGAGCGCAAGGTAGTTCAGATCGTGGCCCGCCTGTGCGGCCATCGGCCCATTGCGCCCATACCCTGTAAGCTCGCAGAGGATCAGGCCCGGGTTGATTGCGACAAGGGTGGCCCAACCAAGACCCAGAGTGTCCAGTTTACCCGGCCGCATTTCGCTGATTAGCACATCCGCATCGGCAACCAGTTCCATTAATTGGTTGCGACCCTTGGCGGATTTCAGATCAAGGGCCCGCGCGTCTTTACCACGCGCCAGGGCGTCATGCGGTCCGCCTCGGGCGGCAAGCATCGGGTCATCCGCTGCACCAGCATAGGCCGGAGGGCCTGCGGGATTTACGATCCGTGTAACCTGTGCGCCAAGATCGGCTAGCATGGTTGACGCAAAGGGCCCCGGCGCATTCGCCGAAAGATCAATCACCCGTATATCACACAGCGCACCTCGCATCACGCCGTCATCTCCGCAACAGGCGCCCCCAAGGTTGTTTCATCAATCTCTACCCCCAGACCGTGCCCTGGATCGTCTGGCAAACGCAATCGCCCATTCACGACACGGAGCGGATTTCGAACGAGCGGAAGATCGGCGGAGACATAGTCGTAAAGGCCTAAAACAAGGTTCTCCGGCAATGTATGAGCCAAATGTGTCATGCAAGACAGCAAGAGACCTGTGCCGTAATAGTCTTCGATCCGCAGCGGGACGCCATACAGACGTGCCAGCACCATCGTCGCTCGTGTTGCCTCGATTCCACCGACGCACGAGGTCTTGATCGATGCGACATCTAGCACTTGGTCTTGCACTGCTTCGAGAAAGCGCTGCGGGCTGTCTAATACCTCGTCAAGCATGATCCTGCATCCGGTGCGTTGTGCAACGGTGCGACATTCTTCGTATGTTTCGCAGGGATTTTCGATCATAGGGGCCAGATCGACGGTGGCCTTGATGATCCGAATTGCATCATCAACCAACCAGGCACGATTGGGATCATACCAAATGTGTTCGTGTGGCAACGCCAAGCCTTGCACTATGCGGATCGTTTCTATGTCTTGATATGGTTCGCCGGCGCCGACTTTGATTTGGAACCTGGAATACCCCTGCGCGCGCTGCGCCTCAAACTGCGCCAGCATTTCATCACGATCACCAATGCGCACGACGTTTAGCATGGGAACACTCTCACTCACGCGCCCACCCCAAAGATCCACGAGCGATAGGCCATGGGCTTTGGCCGCAAGATCCCACAGCGCCATTTCCAGGGCGGTTTTTGCGTTGCCATGCCCCCGCAGCGCGGCGGAAACATCGCGCAGAATAGCGGCGACCTGGCCTGGATCACGCCCGATCACCACCGGCGCGACATGTCGAATGCCCTCGCGCGCGCCCGCGGACAGCTCTGGCAAATAATACGGCGGTGCCGAGCAAACTTCCCCCCAGCCGATCAAACCGCCATCGGTCTCTATCTTGACCACCAAAACATCAAGCGAAGGGTCAATGGATTGGCTTGAGACATAACGGGTAAGCTCCATGCCAACGTTGATTGGCACCGAAAACAGCGTGATTTGCGCAATACGCATGGCTCTACCGTTTCTTTAGGGCAATGCCCTGTCCCGATTGCGCCGGTCGACCAAGACCAAGATGCGCGCCATGGATCATTTCCAGCCGTTCGCCAACGAAGGGGCGCCATCCCTCCGGACGCCGCGTCTCAAGGTTGAAACCAAGGCATTTGACTTCGTTTGTTGCGGCAAGATTTCCATCGGCATCCAGAACGCGGTGAAATAAGATGAAACGCTTTGAATCCAGATCAGTAAGCTGCGTTTCAATACGAAACACCGCCCCTTCTGCCAGTTCCCCAGTGTAGGTCACATGATTCTCCACGATGATGTATTCATGGCCCTCACGCGCCTCGATCGTCTGTTCTGGCGCGTTAATCCAGTTCCAGAATGCCCAGTTGGCTTGATCGCAAATCGTCAGATAATGCGCCATGTTCAAGTGGCGGTATTCGTCCACCCAGTCTGGCTTCACAACATTCTCGACCAGGTTAAGAGGCGCCGTGATTTCGCCTGTCCATTCGTGCAAGAAAGTCTCGGTAACAAGCATATCAGCGTCCTTTCCACTGCGGTGCGCGCTTTTCAGAAAGGGCTGCCATTCCCTCAGCGGCATCTTCACTATCATAAACGCGGCGGTAAATCTGCAGATCAGCCTCACGCATAATCTGGTATGCCTGGCGTTCACTGTGGCCTTCTGTGGCGCGGTCGATTTCCTTGATCGCCTGAAGAGAGAGCGGCGCGCACGCTGCTACACGTTCTGCAAGGACACGTGCAGTTTCGGTGAGGTCAGAGGCAGATGTGACCTGGTTCACTAGCCCCCAGCGAGCAAGTTCCTCAGCCGACGCGCGCTGCCCCGTCATCAACATTTCCATCGCAACGGCGCGTGGTAGGCGCCGTGGCAGACGTATGACGCCACCTGCATCAGCGATCAATCCTATTGCCGCTTCAGTCAGGGCAAACTCCGCGTGTTTGGCGGCGACGATCATATCCGCCGCCAGTGCGAGTTCAAACCCACCGCCAAGCGCCATGCCATTGACAGCCGCAATAACGGGCTTCTGTAGATCCCAGTATTCAGTAAGCCCTGCAAAACCGCCAATGCCTTGGTCCGCGTCCGGTGGTTCGCCCTCTGCGGCCGCTTTCAAATCCCAGCCGGCAGAAAAGAATCGGTCACCCGCGCCGGTGATGATGCCAACTGACAGACCGTCATCTTTTTGCAATTCTTGAAATGCAGCGCCAAGCGCCTTGCTGGTTGCGGCGTTAATGGCGTTCGCCTTGGGACGGTTTAGTGTGATTTCTAGAATGCGCCCGATGCGCTCGGTTCCAACGGCGGTCATTTTGACTCCCATGTTTCAAGAGGATCGCCCAGAACGTCCTCGTTAATATCAATGCCCAAGCCAGGCCCGCACGCAGTGGGCACCTGAACACGCCCTCCTGTGACAGGAAACTGGTTTCTAGCGAGTGGGATATCGGGTAGATGATAGTCATAGAGGCCAAAATTTGCGGCCGCCGGAACACCCTGCGTCAGGTGACACACAGCGGCCAGCGTCAGCCCGGTTCCATAGAAATCCTCTATGCGCATGGGTATACCCAAACGCAGGCCGATTTCCACAAGGTGCCGATGCTGGCTAAGCCCTCCGGTGCAGCCCATTTTCAAAACGGCCACGTCCAACACCCCGTCCTCCGCGGCGCAGATCATGGCCTCCTGACTGTCAAGCACTTCATCAAGCATCAGCCCCAACCCCAGCCGCTTTGACAGTATAGCGCATTCGCGGTAGGTTTCGCAGGGTTGGCGCGTTGTGTCGTACATCCAGTTTGTCTAGCCCACCATGGCCAGTCAGAAGCACCGCCGTCATCGAATTTGGTATCATTGTCATGCTCCCAACGGGCGTAACAACTGCCGCGATATAATGTGGCGCTGAATCTCGGATGTGCCCTCCCAGATCCGCTCTACACGCGCATCACGATATATCCGTTCCAATGGTAGATCGGCCATGACACCCATACCGCCGCAAGTCTGTATCGCTTGATCGGCGACGCGGCCCAGCATTTCAGAACACCAAACCTTGGCCATGGCGCAATCCTCGGCCTGTGTCGGTAATCCCTGGTCAATCTTCCAGGCGGTATTCATTAGCAGAAGGTCACCGAGGCGAATATCCGTTGCCATATCGGCCAGCGGGAAACTGACCCCCTGAAACTTGCCGATGGGCTGACCGAACTGTTTGCGCTCAGCGGCGAATTGCACAGCAACCTCGAACGCCCTTTCGGCGCGCGCCTGACAGACCGCCGCGACAGTTAGGCGGCCAGGGCCGAGCCAGTCATTGACTACCTTGAAGCCCTCCCCCTCAGCGCCGACCATCTGCCAGTTGCCGACGCGCGCGTTGTCGAAGCGTAAGATATCGTTGTAATAACCGCGATGTCCCATGTGGTCATAACCGGGTGCCACCTCAACGCCAGGGGCATCCAGATCTACCAGAAAGCAGGATATGCGCTTGCGTGGGCCTTTGTCGGTTTCATCTTCGCCGGTGGCTGCAAAAAGGATAACGAAGTCCGATATGCGCGCGTTGGAAATGAAATGCTTGGTTCCGTTGATGATCCAATTATCGCCATCGCGGCGAGCTGTTGTCTTCATGCCCTTAAGATCGCTACCGGCATCCGGTTCTGTCATGGCGACACACTCACGCTTTTCACCGCGTAGGACGGGATCGCGGAAGTGTGATATTTGATTACCTTCGCAGGCTTCGAGGATATTGTTGGGGCGGCGCACACATTCCGCCAAAGCTAACGAAGCACGCGAAAGACCCTTTTCCACCAGTGTGAAAGAGACACAGTCGAGCCCTGCACCCCCCATGTTCTCGGGGAAATTGCAGGCGTGCAAGCCAATCTCCATGGCCTTTTGCCTGACTTCCATTTCCATCTCGCGTGGAAGCGCGTTGGTTTTTTCAAGATACTGTTCATGCGGGATCAGTTCTTTGTCACAAAAAGCCCGCGCAGTGTCGTAAAGCATCTGTTGTTCTTCGGTCAGTGCAAAATCCATCAGTCGAGCCCCTCATATCGCGCGTTTGCGTGATCGAGCGCGGCACGTAATCCTTTCTCGGCGGTCATCTTAGAGAATTCGGCATATTCCGGCACCGGTTGTGCACCCATGATCGCGACCTGCTCTAGGTAGTAGTCGGTCGCGGCCTTGAGGCCCTGCATCTCATAAACCCGATTGAGATACATCTTGTGCATACGTTGCATCTCGCGCGGGAGGCGCGCCATCAGCGTCGCTTTCTTGCGCGTCGCCTCGGTTAGATCTTCCGGTGCGACAACTTCGGTGACCAGGCCCATGTCTTTGGCTTCGGTGGCCGTCAGTTCGCGGCCGGTAAGCAATAGATCTTTGGCCGTTTTCATGTTAACCAGCCATGGCAAAAACATGCAGTGGCCAGAAACACCATAGCGGACCTCGTTATAGCCCATCGCAGTATCGGATGTGACAATAGAAACATCGCAAAACAGCGAAAGTTCAAACCCCTTACCAATGGCGTATTTGTGGATAGAGGCGATGACTGGTTTCGTCACGCGCCATGGTGTTGTGAACTCGTCGAACTGATGGATGTAATGTGCGCGGTATTCATAGATCGAAGATCGATCCTCCGCTGCATCTTCATCCAGGTCATGCCCGGCGCAGAAACCGCGCCCTGCGCCACGAATAACAATCACGTTCACAGTGTCGTCTGCGTCGGCGCGCAGCAGCCCGGCCTGCAGTTCTGCAATAAGTTGAAGATTCATCGCGTTCAACTTCTCGGGCCGATTGAGCGTAAGCCAGCAGATGTGCTCATCATCGACTTCATAGATTAAGTGCCGATAGTCGGTAGATTTGGGTGTAACAGAGCTCATGCATTCCTCCCTTTGCATCATGCGACGTCTTCTTGCGCTTCGGTGAGTTTTAGGATCGCATCCACGGCCCATGCGCCGCGCTGTCCGACGAGAATTGGGTTTACCTCGATCTCTTCGGCACCGGCAGTCTGGGCAAATTGCGCCAAACTGCCCAGTATTGTCAGCAACGCTTCCCGGTCCCCCGCCGGGCGCCCTCGCCATCCCTCAAGCCGCGCGTTGACTTTGAGCCGATCAAGAGCGCGCGCGATCTCGACACGGTCGAAAGGGGCGGCGATCAATGTGCTGTCGCCCCAAAGCTCGGCTTCGATGCCACCACCGGCAAGCATCATTACCGGACCAACAGACGGGTCATAGGTGACCGAAGCCATAACCTCTGCCACAACATTAGGAGCCATCGCCTCGACCAGAACCCTTGTCAGAGGGATATGTGGTGCAAGGTTGCGCATATCTTCTTGCATCTGCACCACGGCGTCTGCAACGGATTGCGCCGATGAAAGGCCGATTCGCACCGCGCCCACCTCGGTCTTGTGCAAGAGCCGTGCATCAACGGCCTTTAGGGCAACCGGAAATCCCACCTCTTCGGCGGCTTTCACGGCTTCATTGGGTGCAACCACGCGTGATTCGGGAACTATCACGCCGTAGGACGCCAGCAAAGCTTTTGCCGACGCCTCGTCCAAACGCTCGCCCGGTGGCGGCGCACTTGCGAAAACGTCTGCCAAATGTGCAAGACCTTCCGCCAGTAGAGCTTCGCGCCGCTCGCGCCACCAAAGCCCGTGGGACAGGGCCTTGATACATTCCTCTAGACCTTGCATGGCTGCAAGGCCTAGAGATTGAGTATGTGCGCGTGCTGTGTGTGGAAAGCAATCCACCATGGGCGAAAGCTGCATCGCGGCAACACCTCTACCTGCACATGCTGCGCCAAGCGCTTCGACCTGCGCTTCGTATTCGGCGATGTCCCACATCCCTTCGCGCGGATAGTTTTGGACCATCAGCGCAAGGTCATAGCCTTCGTCCAGAAGGGTTGAATAAATCGCTGTCTGTTGATCTACATCGTTCCATGCCCCCATGGTCACATCTTGGGGGTTGCAAGGCGTCGCCATGACCGGCAACACCTGACGCAGTCGCGTTGCCCGTTCCCCTGTAGGCTGCGGCAACTCAAATCCAGCAGCACTTAGGTGATCTGCTAGCATAACACCCATAACGCCTGATACCGCTGTAACCAGCGTACGTCGTCCTTTGGGAATTTGACCGGAATGACACAGCTTGAGCGTCTCAAAAAACTCCGATTCTGAATTCGTTGAAATGATACCTAACCGATCGAACAAGGCCTCCCATGCTGCGCCGGCGCCTGTCATCGACGCAGTATGTGAGGCTGCGGCCTGTGCGCCTGCTGCCGTTTTTCCGAACTTGATTGCAACGATGGGTTTACCAAGGCGAAGCGCTTTAACGGCGGCGCGTCGCAATTCTGTGATGTCTCGGAGCGCCTCAAACGATAGGCCAACGGCCGTGACCCGCGGATCGTCAAGCAGATGCTCAACACAGGATTCCATCCCGGTAACGGCTTGGTTGCCACCCCCTACAAGATGTGTGATTGGTAGCCCTCGATCGCTAAATACAGCATCGCAAAGCAGACCGCCGCCCTGGCTACAGATCGCCACACCACTGTCTACCCGATGCACGCCGAACTGATCCATAATGGCAGCCATAGGATCGACAAAATTAACGAGGCCCACAGCATTCGGGCCCAGCATCGCCATATCGCCCGCCGCCGCGATCAACTGCGCCTGAAGATCCCCGCCGGCACCACCTGTCTCGGCAAAGCCGGCCGCGTTACAAACCACTGCCCGACAGCCCTTTTTGCGCAGTGTGGCAATCGCCTCCACCGCTAATTCGCGCCGGATCGCGACAAAAGCAAGGTCCGGAGCACTTGGCAACGCTTCAATCGTTGGAATACAGTTAAAATCTTCGAGCGTGTCATATTTCGGATTGACCACCCAAGTCTCGCCCACATACCCGAGAGCTGCATGATATTTGAGTGCCGGCTTGAGGTTTCTTCCACCAATAAAAGCGACGGAACGTGGATGGAAAAGGGCGTCGAGGTGCTGCGGCATAACTGTTCCAGAAATTTTCAGATTGACAAAAGTTTATCGCGAGATGCACCTTTTTTCCTGACATAAGAGAGCAGAATTTTGACATTAAATGACACTAAATCAATCGTGATCGTAATTGACGAAGGCTTTCCCCTTTTATCACTGGCCTTTGTGACCGAACCATTGCGTATTGCAAACCGGGAAAGCCACCGCCCGATCTTCGCCTGGCGTGTGTGTTCTCCGTCGGGGCAGCGGCCCAGGTCATCCAGTGGGCGCAGTATCGACGTTGATGGCCCGCTTGATGAAACACCGGCGAATGCGGTGATACTCCTCGCATCTTACCAACCGGACCGAATGGTTTCGACAAATCTCATTGATTGGCTTCGTCGCCGCGCCCACGAAGGAACGCTGATGGGCTGTGTTGATACCGGTGCCCTTGTGTTCGCCAAAGCGGGCCTGCTATCGCGCAGACCTGCCGCGGTGCACCATGAAGCAGTGGTTGGATTTCGTGAGGTGTATGGCGATGCCCTGTTTACCGATCTCCTGTTTGATCTTGAGGGGGATAGATGTTCAAGTGCTGGAGGTGTCGCCACATTCGATATGACACTTGCCGTAATCGAACATCTAGCATCGAGGCGGCTTGCCAAACGCGTTGCAGAGATTCTTAATTATCGGCCGATTGAAACCGCGCGCGCCTCTGGTTCTTATGGGCGGGACTGGTCGATCCCGCGTCTTGACCGAACCCTTGCTAAAACTGTGGAAATCATGCTGGCCAATATTGAGAAACCGGTGTCTGTCGCCGAAATCTGTCAGCGCGTCGACACGCCTGTTTGGCGTTTGCGACGTTTGTTTCAAAGACACCTTGGGATGTCTCCGCAGATGTATTATCTTGAGTTGCGGCTGGATCAAGCGCGCAACCTTTTGCGAAATTCAGGACAAACCGTTGGTACAATCGCACACATGTGCGGCTTTCCGGCCCCTGAGAGCATGAGCCGGGCTTATAAGGCAAGGTTTGGACTGCCACCCAGTCATGACAGAGCCCTGACCTAGCCTCTAAAACCGCCTTGTTTGCAAAAATCAGGGGCGGGCGCAGATTGCGGCGGCTTATGGGTATATGCGCGAGATGCAGGGGTTATTATTGGTGCGGGTGCTGCGGTTTTGCACGGGTGGCAAGCGTCAGGGCGGGGGCGGATGAGGTAACGATAGACCGATCCGGCTGATGAGTCCTCTGAGGCACCCCCGCCACGCCTGATCCGGCACTTGCGCTGCTGC